>DATIEN010000107.1:0-19770 GCA_035455705.1 Casimicrobiaceae bacterium
AGCGGCGGTTCGCGATGAAGCGCAGGTACTCCTTGAACATCGGCGCATTGAGTCCCAGCACGCCGCGCGGCATCGTGTCCTCGGCATAGGCGTACTCGAGCTCGACGCCTCTCTTCATCAGCGCCCGGATCTCGTCGCGGAACTCCGGCGTCCACAGGTGCGGATTCTCGAGCTTGATCGTGTTCACGAGGTCGATGCCGAAGTTGCAGTGCATCGACTCGTCGCGCAGGATGTACTGGTACTGCTCGGACGCGCCGGTCATCTTGTTCTGGCGTCCCATCGCGAGGATCTGCACGAAGCCCACGTAGAAGAACATCCCCTCCATGATGCAGGAGAAGACGATCAGGCTCTTCAGCAGCTCGCGATCGGCTTCGGCGGTTCCCGTCTTGAAGTTGGGATCGGTCAACGTCTCGATGAAGGGCAGCAGGAACTGGTCCTTGTCGCGGATCGACTTCACTTCGTGATACGCGTTGAAGATTTCCGCCTCGTCGAGGCCCAGGCTCTCGACGATGTACTGGTAGGCGTGCGTGTGGATCGCTTCCTCGAACGCCTGGCGCAGCAGGTATTGGCGGCACTCGGGCGCCGTGATGTGGCGATAGGTGCCGAGCACGATGTTGTTCGCGGCGAGGCTGTCGGCCGTCACGAAGAAGCCCAGGTTGCGCTTGACGATCAGCCGCTCGTCGTCGGTGAGGCCGGCGGGATTCTTCCACAGCTCGATGTCGCGCTGCATGTTGATTTCCTGCGGCATCCAGTGGTTGGCGCAGCCGGCGAGGTACTTCTCCCACGCCCACTTGTACTTGAACGGCACGAGCTGGTTGACGTCGGCCTGGCCGTTGATGACGCGCTTGTCCTCGACGCGGACGCGGCGAAAGCCCGAGTCTTCCGCGCGGCCCTCGGCCTCGCGGGCCGCGACCTTGAGCGGTGCGCGCGAGGCCGTGGTGGCACTCACCGGGGCGAGCACCGCCGCCGGCTTGGGCGAAGCCTTCGGCGAAACGGGGATGTTGAAATCGTCGTCGAAACTCAGCATGGCGGGCATCTCCTGGTGCTCGGATTCTTGTGTCGGCAAGGCGTTGCGATAACGTGCATCGGTCGCCGCCGACGCGCGCATGGCACGCGGGCCGCGACGTTCTCGCCGTCAATGCATCGGCGTCAGCTTGTCGTAGAGGAATTCCGGTGTGAAATCCTGGCCCTCGAGCCAGGCGATAGACGCAAGTCCGTAATCCAGATAGAACTGCGAGAAGCGCTCGCGATCGCGCAGCGGCTCGAGCTCTTCCCCATGCAGCTCGTCCGCGAGATCGACGACGCCCTTGCGCCCGTCGTTGAACTCCAACCAGACCTTGTAGTCACCGAGCCAACGTGCGTCCACCACGTGCCGGGGTGCGTACTCGTACCGGGCCAACAGGAACCTCCTTTCGCGAAATGGATGGCTCGCGCGGCCGCTCGCCGCCTCGCGCATGGCACGAGACGTCGACGGCCACGTCACACCGGGAACCCAGTCCTGGGAAAAATCGGCGCGCGACAGGACGACCGACGACGGCCGCGCGCCCCCAGTAGAACAACTGCAGGCCGTTGCCGGCCTCTTCGGTCTTGCAGGTCCCTGGCGCGTCCACGCCAACTTCGCGTCCTGTCCGGGTTCGCGCGGGTCCATCTTCCCGGTGTCGCCGCTCGATGCTCTGCCTGGCATTGATCGCTGTCGCTTCACCGGTTCACCGAATCTCGTCGGGCGCCGCGCCGGTCACGATCCACCGCGCGACGACGTCCACCACCTGCTGTTCCTTGCCGCTGAATTGCGGCATTTGCACCACGTTGTCCTGCGCACGCGACCGTGCGTCGTACACGGTGACGAAGGTTCGTCGGGCATGCGCGGCGCAGGCGCTCGCCGCCGAGCTATGCGTGCGATGACGCACGGCGAGCACGCGCATGCGGTCGGACTTCTGCGGCTGGTCGAGCGCCTCGTCGACGCACGACAGCAGAATCGCGCCGTCGAGATCGTCGATGCTCGCGGTCGCGACCGCCGCCGACAGCGCCCCGTTGTTGAGCCCTAGCACCCACGCATGCGCGCGCGGCCATTGCCACTTCGTCCACTGGACGGCCGCCTGCATGTCGGCGACGTGGTCGTTCGACAAACGCCATGCGCGATCCATCACCGGACGATCGGAGGGCGGCGACAGTGCGAGTACCGGCCCGCCGATCGCGTTGGCGAGGCGCTGCCGCTCGCACAGCGGCAAGGCACCGTGGACGTTCGGCAATCCATCGAGCGAGGTGACGGCGAAGCCGCCACCCCCACCCCCGAGCACGATCACGGCATGCTGCTCTTTCGCGTTCGACGACTCGGCCTCGGTGACGAGCAGCATTTCGCGGGCACCCGGGCGCGGCTGCAGCACCTGCACGCGCTCGCGCGGCGTCGATGGCGCCGCTTCCGGCGCGATCGAGAGGGCCAGTGCCGCTGTCACTACGCTCGCCGAGGTCGCGTTCCCGTCCGCCGCCTTACTGGCAAGCCTCGCAGTCCGGATTGTCGATGGCGCAGAACTTGGGCTCCGCCTCGATCGGCGTCGTCAGGCTCGCGCGCGTCGGCGCCGCCAGCGCGGGATGTCCGTTCGTCTCCGCGGCGACCGCATTCAGCTCGCCCCCCCGACCCGTCGACTTCTCCGCCGACGTCGCAGCCAGCGTGCGCAGGTAGTACGTCGTCTTGAGGCCGCGCATCCACGCGAGCTTGTACGTCTCGTCGAGCTTCTTTCCCGACGCGCCGGCCATGTAGATGTTGAGGCTCTGCGCCTGGTCGATCCACTTCTGGCGCCGTGCGCCGGCCTCGACGATCCACGAGGGCTCGACCTCGAACGCGGTCGCGTAGAGCGAGCGCAGCTCCTCGGGCACGCGGTCGATCCTGGCGAGCGAGCCGTCGAAGTACTTGAGGTCCGACACCATCACGTCGTCCCACAGGTTGCGCGCCTTCAGATCCCGGACGAGCTGCTCGTTCACCACGGTGAATTCGCCCGAGAGATTCGACTTGACGTAGATGTTCTGGTACTCGGGCTCGATCGAAGCGGCGACGCCGATGATGTTCGAGATCGTTGCGGTCGGCGCGATGGCGATGCAGTTCGAGTTCCGCATGCCGTGCGTGGCGACGCGCTCGCGCAGAGCGCCCCAGTCGAGGGTCGACGACTCGTCGATTTCGACGTAGCCGCCGCGCTCCTCGCGAAGGAGCGCGAGGGTGTCCTGAGGCAGGATGCCGCGATCCCACAGGCTGCCCTTGTAGGAGGCGTAGCGGCCGCGCTCCTGCGCAAGCTCGGTCGACGCCCAGTACGCGTGATAGCAGACCGCTTCCATCGACGCGTCGGCGAACGCGAGGGCTTCGTCAGACGCATACGGCAGGCGCAGCCGATGCAGGCAATCCTGGAAGCCCATGATGCCGAGGCCCACCGGCCGGTGCTTGAGGTTCGAGTTGCGCGCCTTCGACACGGCGTAGTAGTTGATGTCGATGACGTTGTCGAGCATCCGCATCGCGGTGCCGATCGTCTTCGCGAGCTTCGCCTGGTCGAGCTCCCAGCGGCCATCCGTTTCGCGCATGTGCGCGAGCAGGTTGACCGAGCCGAGATTGCACACCGCGATCTCGGTTTCGCTCGTGTTGAGCGTGATCTCCGTGCAGAGGTTCGAGCTGTGCACGGTGCCGACGTGCTGCTGCGGAGAGCGCACGTTGCAGGCATCCTTGAACGTGATCCACGGATGCCCGGTCTCGAACAGCATCGAAAGCATCTTGCGCCACAGCTGCAGCGCGGGAATCTTCCTGAAGAGCTTGAGCTCGCCGCGCGCAACCTTCTGCTCGTAGCGCACGTACGCCTCCTCGAACGCGCGGCCCCACTTGTCGTGGAGGTCGGGCACGTCGGATGGCGAGAACAGCGTCCAGTCGGCGCCGTCCATCACGCGCTTCATGAAGAGGTCCGGCACCCAGTTCGCCGTGTTCATGTCGTGGGTGCGGCGCCGGTCGTCGCCGGTGTTCTTGCGCAGCTCGAGGAACTCCTCGATGTCGAGGTGCCACGACTCGAGATACGTGCAGACCGCGCCCTTGCGTTTTCCTCCCTGATTCACGGCAACCGCCGTGTCGTTCACCACCTTCAGGAACGGTACGACGCCCTGCGACTTCCCGTTCGTGCCCTTGATGTGCGAGCCCATCGCGCGCACGTTCGTCCAGTCGTTGCCGAGGCCGCCGGCGAACTTCGACAAGAGCGCGTTCTCCTTGATCGCCTCGTAGATGCCGTCGAGGTCGTCGGACACGGTCGTCAGGTAGCACGACGACAGTTGCGAGCGATGCGTCCCCGAGTTGAAGAGCGTCGGCGTCGAGCTCATGAAGTCGAACGTCGACAGCACGTCGTAGAACTCGATCGCGCGCGCCTCACGGTCGACTTCGGAGAGCGCAAGCCCCATCGCGACGCGCATGAAGAAGCATTGCGGCAGCTCGAAGCGGCGGCCGCCCACGTACTGGTCGACGAGGAAATAGCGGTCGTAGAGCGTCTGCAGGCCCAGGTAGCCGAACTGAAGGTCGCGCTCGGGCCTGAGCGCCTTGCCGAGCCGCGCGAGGTCGAACTGCGCCAGCGTCTCGTTCAGGAGGCCGATCCTGATGCCGTGCTTGACGAACTGCGGGAAGTACTCGGCATAGCGCGTCGACATGTCGGCCTGCGTGGCCTCCGAGCCGAGCGCCTCGAAGCGCAGCGCGTCGAGCAAGAGACGCGCGGTGACGTACGAGTACGCGGGATCCTTCTCGATCAGCGTGCGTGCCGCCAGCACGACGCACTTGCGCACCTCTTCCATCGGCACGCCGTCGTAGAGGTCCTTGAGCGTCGCCTTGAGAATGCGATTGGGCTCGGCGTCGGGCAGCCCTTCGCACGATACGCGAACGAGGTCGGAGAGGCGCTCGAAGTCGAGCGGCTTGCGCACGCCGTCGTCGACGACGTGCAGCGTCGTGTCCTCGGTCTTCGCGCCCTGCTGCTGGCGCTGCTGCGCGCGCTCCTGCGAGCGCTTCTCCCGGTAGAGCACGTACGCGCGCGCGACCTCGTGCTCGCCGCCGCGCATCAGCGCGAGCTCGACCTGGTCCTGGATCTCCTCGATGTGGATCGCGCCGCCATCGGGCTTGCGCTTCATCAGCGCGCCGACGACGACGTCCGTCAGCTTCGCGACCTGATCGCGCACGCGCGCGGAGCCCGCGCCCTGGCCGCCGCTCACGGCGAGGAACGCCTTCGTCATCGCGATGGAGATCTTGGCCGGCTCGAAGCCGACGACCGCGCCATTGCGCCGGATCACCTTGAACTGCGCGACCCGCGCATCCACCACCGCGCCTCCCGGTTCTCCCAGCACCCGATCGCGCGGCGGCGTGGGAGTGGCGGGGGAGGCGGACGGGGTGACGATGCGCATGAGAAAGCTCCTTGTTCTGGCTTTGTCGGTCGCCGGTGTCGAGGCCGGTTCGAAGCGTCGGATGGCGCGCGCGAAACGGCGCGAGTTCCGGGCACGCTGCCCGCGAAATGCGGCTCCGGCCACCCGCCGAAGCCTCGAATGGCGCCACCGGATACCGGGAGGCGCCTGCGGCTCGAATCTACTATATGTTGTGCCGCGCGTGTGTTCTCGCCACCAAGCATAGTAGGCGGGCGCGGGCAGCGCAAGCGTTTTTTCCTCCACAGGCACGGTTCGCCGGAAGGCCGCGCGGGGCGGCCCTTCGCACGCGTTCACGCATAACGCTCACCGGTACCTCCACCGGTTATCCACCGTTGTGTCAACAGCGCGGCGGAGCGCCTCGGGGGCCGACGAACGGCAAGTCGTCGTTGCAGTTTTGCGACAGTGGCGGTAGCTCGAACAGCGCATCGCCGGCGATCGCGACGATGCGCTCGCCGCGCGCGGGCGCGACGTCGGCCATGCCGGTGAAGCGTCCGAACGCGGGGAGGATCGCGCGCTCGCGACCGAGCACGAAGCACGGCAGGCGCGCGGCATCGCGACCGCTTGCGACGCGCACCGCCGGATGCAGATGACCGCACAGCGCATAGCCGGTACGCGGCTTCTCGTCGTGGTGGCAGGCCAGGAACGGCGGCAGCGGATACGGCGGATTCACGCAGCGCACCTGCCATTCGGGCGGCGGATCGCCCGCGCGCGCGTCGTGATTGCCGCGCACGAGGACGACGTCGACGCTCGCGTGCTGCGCGCGCCACGCGACGAACGCGCGCGTCAGCGCCGCGACGCGTCCGGCCTTCGCATGCAGGAAGTCGCCGAGCACGACGACGCGCCCGGCATTCGCCTGCGCGATCAGTGCGTCGAGCCGACCGAGATCCCCGGCCGTCGATCCCCGCGGCAGCGGCACGCCGGCCGCGCGAAAGGCGGCGGCCTTGCCGAGATGCACGTCGGCGACGAACAGCGTCCGCTCGCGCGGCCACTCGAGCGCGCGCATGGCGTGCAGGACGACGCGCTCGCCGCCGACGCTCGTCGTCCATCGCGGCGCGCCGCGCGCCGCGGCGGCATGGCGCTCGAGTGGAAGGGGAAGGGAGCCGGCCGACATCGAATCGCGAAAAATTGCAGCGCGACGTGTGTTCGCAGCGCCCAATGGGGGGACAATTGTAGTCGACGCTTCGTGCGAAGACGTTACCGTCCGACATGCCGCGCTTCGCCGCCAACCTCACGTTTCTCTTCAACGAGGTGCCGTTCCTCGCGCGCTTCGGCGAGGCGGCGCATGCGGGCTTTCGCGCCGTCGAGTTCGCGTTCGCGTACGAGTACCGCGTCCAGGAGCTCGTGGCGGAGCAGCGCGAGCACAAGCTCGACGTCGTGCTGATCAACGCGCCGCCCGGCGACTGGGAGGCGGGCGACCGCGGGCTCGCGTCGGTGCCGGGCCGCGAGCACGAGTTCACTGCGAGCATCGCGAACGCGCTGGCTTATGCGCAGGCGCTGTCGTGTTCGCGCATTCACGTCATGGCGGGCGTCGTACCGCCCGGGGCCGACGATGCCGAGCGCGAGCGGCGCATGCGCACGTACGTGCGCAACCTGAAACACGCGGTCGCGGAGGCCGCCGCGCAGAACGTGACCATCCTGATCGAGTCGATCAACCCGCGCGACGTGCCCGGCTATCTGTTGACGACGCAGGCGCAGGCACACGCGGTGCGAGCGGAAATCGGCGCGCGCAACCTCAAGGTGCAGATGGATCTCTATCACGCGCAGATCGTCGAGGGCGATCTCACCGAGAAGCTGCAGCGCTGGCTTCCCGGCATCGGCCACATCCAGATCGCCGGCGTGCCGGGACGCCACGAGCCGGACATCGGCGAAGTCAATTACGCGTACCTCTTCAAGGTGCTGGACGAGCTCAAGTACGATGGATGGGTGGGCTGCGAGTATCGTCCGCTGCAGGGCACGAATGCCGGGCTCGCATGGCTCTACCGTCTGCTCGACCGCCGGCCGTCGTCCACGACACGCTCGGCCGGCTGAACGAAAGGAACGGAACGAATGGCTCTTGCATTCACGTGGCTTGCGCCCGATTTCGCGACCGCCGGGCAGTTGAACGCCGACGACGTCGCGCAGGCGGCGGCGGCGGGCTTTCGCAGCATCGTCAACAACCGGCCCGATTTCGAAGGCGGGCCGGCGCAGCCCACGTCGCAGGCGATCGAGGCGGCCGCCGCGGCGGCCGGCCTGGACTACGCGTTCCTGCCCGTGCAGTCCGGGTACCAGACGCCGGAGGAGATCGCGCAGATGGGCGAGCTGCTCGACAGGTTGCCGAAGCCGGTGCTCGCGTTCTGCCGCTCCGGCGCGCGCACGAGCAACCTCTATCGCGCGGCGAAGAAACATTGACGCGTCATCCGTGACGCCAGCGGCCTTGCTGACAGCTACATCGATCGGGCCGCGCAGCCGACCTTGACTAAAGGGCCACCGACATGCCGCCGTCGATCATGATCATCTGCCCGGTGACATAGTCGGCGGCCGAACTCGCGAGGAACACGGCGAGCCCGGCGATCTCGTCCGGCTGTCCCCATCGGCCCGCCGGCGTGCGCGACTTCACCCACGCATCGAACTTCGCGTCGTCCAGAAGCGCGCGGTTCATCTCGGTCGCGAAATACCCGGGCGCGATCGCGTTCACCTGGATGCCGTGCGGCGCGAGCTCGACCGCCATCCCGCGCGTCAGCTGCCGCAGCCCGCCCTTCGCCGCGATGTAGGGCACGACCGTCGGCCGCGCGAACTCGGCGAGCAGCGAAGCGATGTGGATGATCTTGCCGCGGCGCCGCTCGATCATCGCCGGCAGGACGGCCTGCGAAACGAGATGCGGCGCGGTCAGGTTCGTCGCGATCACCGCGTCCCAGTCGCGCCTGGGAAACTCGACGTAGGGATGGCGCCGCTGGATGCCGGCGTTGTTGACGAGGATGTCGATGCGTCCGACGCGGGCGGCGACCGCCGCGATCCCTTCCTGCACATTATCGGCATCGGTGACGTCGAACGTCGCGGTATCGATGGCGACGCCGGCATCGCCGAAACGCTCGGCGGCCTCGGCGAGCGCCTTCTTGTCGCGACCGTTGATCACGACGCGCGCGCCGGCTGACGCGAGTCCGCGCGCAATGGCGAAACCGAGGCCGCGGCTCGCGCCGGTGACGAGCGCGACGTGCCCCGAAAGGTCGAACCATTGCGCAACACCGCGGCCAGTCTGTTGGCTCATGGCGTCGTCCTCCTCAGCGTTCAAGTCCGCCTCCCGGTCCCGCCGCGGCCTCGAGATCGGCGACCATCCGCGCGACGCGCGCCTCGAGCGCCTCGGTTGTGAGCTTCTCGCGGAACAGCTCCACGAGCAGCGGGAACGCGAACGGCGTCGGACGCGAAGGCCGCGTCACCACGGCGCGGCAGCCGCGCATCCGCGCGAGCGCCGCCGCGAGCCGCGGTGCCTCGAGCTGCCGCTCGAGCACCTCGCGCGATGCCTGGCGCAGCAGCAGGTTATCCGGATCGTATTCGTTGAAGACGTCCCACAGCAACCCGCTCGACGCCTGCAGCTGACGGTTCGATTGCGGTTGTCCCGGATAGCCCTGGAACACGAGCCCGGCGACGCGCGCGATTTCGCGAAACTGGCGCCGTCCGAGCTCGGCCGCGTTGAGACCCGAGAGGATGTCGGCTTCGAGGTTCGGCGCCGCAAGCAGCCGTCCGATGTCGCGCAGCGACAGCTCGAATGGCGTCTTCGACATCACGCCGAACCCGTAATCGTTGACCATCAGGCTGAAGCTGCGCGCCGCGTCTCGCGTCAACCGATAGCTGACGAGCGTCGCGAGGCCGAGATGCGCGAGCCGGCCCTCGAACGGGTAGAAGAACGCGTAGTGGCCGTCACGCAGCGCGATTCGCTCGCACAGCCATTCGTTTTCATCCGGCAGCGCCGACCAGCGCGCCTGCAATTCGAGCAGCGGCCGCACCAGCGCGAGCTCGGGAGAATCGAAGCGGCCGTGCTTCGCGGCCGCGATCAGCCGCCGCGTGCGCTCGGACAGCAGCGTGGAGAGCGGCATCTTGGTTCCGAGCCAGCGCGTCACCACCGCCGATTGCGACGGAGCGAGGCGGACCCACGCGGTCATCTCGCGCACGCGCAGGAACTCGAGCACGCGGCCGGCGAACACGAAGCAGTCGCCGGGCGCGAGCCGCGCGATGAACGATTCCTCGACGTGGCCGAGCCTGCGGCCGTTGCGAAGCTGCACCACGATGCTCGCATCCGACACGATCGTGCCGATCTGCATCCGATGCCGGCGCGCGATCTGCGCGTCGGGCACCCGCGCCACGCCGTCGTCGCCGATCACGACACGCCGATATTCGGGGTACGCGTTGAGGCTCGCCCCGCCGTACACGACGAAGTCGAGCGCCCATTGCCATTCGTCGTCGCGAAGCGCCGCGTACGCGTTCGTCGTGCGCAGTTCCGTCAGCAGGTCCGCAGGGCGATAGCCGCCGCCCAGCGCGCACGTGACGAGGTGCTGGACGAGCACGTCGAGCGGCGCGACGAGCGGCTTGCGCGGCTCGATCCTTCGCTCGTGCGCGGCCTCGCGCGCCGCCGCCGCTTCGACGAGTTCCAGCGCCTGCGTCGGCACGACGGTCACCTTCGAGACGGCGCCCGGTCGATGACCGCTGCGCCCGGCGCGCTGCAGCAGCCGCGCAACCCCCTTGGGGCTGCCGATCTGCAGCACCTGGTCGACGGGCGCAAAGTCGACGCCGAGGTCGAGGCTCGACGTGCAGACGACGGCGCGCAGCCGGTTCGTCCGCAGCCCTTCCTCGACGAAGTCGCGCACCTCGCGCTCGAGCGAGCCGTGATGCAGCGCGATCTGGCCCGCCCAGTCGGGACGCGCCTCGAGCAGCGCCTGGTACCAGATCTCCGTCGCCGAGCGGACGTTGGTGAACACCAGCGTCGAGCGCGCGTGCTCGATCGCGCGCACGACTTGCGGCAGCAGCGCGAGCCCGATGTGGCCGCCCCACGGGAAGCGCACGATCGTCGCCGGCCGCGCCGTCGCGATCTCGACCGTTTTCGGGGCGAGGCCCTCGACGACCCGCGCGCCCGCGACATCGCGAGGCCCGACGAGGCACGCGAGCGCTTCGTCGAGGTTCGCGAGCGTCGCGGAGAGCCCCCACGTCCGCAATGGCGCTCGATGCGTGCGCAGGCGGGCGAGCGCGAGCTCGACCTGCACGCCGCGCTTCGACGACAGGAGTTCGTGCCACTCGTCGACGACGACCGCGCGAAGCTCCGCGACGCGCTCGCGCCAGTCGTCGCGCGACAGCAGCAGCGTCAGGCTCTCCGGCGTCGTGACGAGGATCGTCGGCAGCCGTTGCGCCTGCCGCGCGCGAGACGACGCGCTCGTGTCACCGGTGCGGACGTCGACGCTCCAGTTCGGCTGCAGGGCCGATGCCGCGCGCTGCAGAGCGAGGCCGGTGTCCTGCGCGAGCGCGCGCAGCGGCGTGATCCACAGCACCGAAAGCGCCGGCGCTCGTTCGGCAACGCCCGGCGGACCGAGCACGAGAGGCCCGAGGAGCGCCGCGTACGTCTTGCCCATCCCGGTCGGCGCGTGGATCAAGCCCGAGCGGCCTTCCGCATACGCCTGCCACACCGCTTCCTGGAAGGCGAACGGCGTGTAGCCCTGCGCCCGAAACCAGTCGCGCGCGGCGGCGAACGCGCCGGGGGCGAGCAGGGCGGGGACGTGCGGCGCGTTCATCGCGGAAAGTCGTCTTGTGCCGCGGCGCGGCGATGCGCAGAATGGCGAGCGCCGAAGGGGCCCGTCCTGCCCGCCGCCCGATGCACGATTCCCGCCGCCGCTTCCTGTGCTCCGCCGCCGCGCTCACCGCGTCGTCGATGCTCGCGGCCTGCGCGACGCCGTCGCCGCAACAGGGAGCGCCTTTCGCGCGGCCCGCTGCCGGGGACGCGATCGGCGATGCGCACGCCACGGCGGCGCCCGCGCGACTGTCCGACATCGACCATGTCATCGTGCTGATGAAGGAGAACCGCGCGTTCGATCATTACTTCGGAACGCTCTCGGGCGTGCGCGGATTCGACGATCCCGCGGCGATCACGCTCGCAAGCGGCCGCTCGGTCTTTCACCAGCCCGACACGCTCGGCGCCGACGGTTTCCTGACGCCCTTCCATCTCGACACGAGGCGCACGAGCGCGCAGCGGCTCAGCGATCTCAGTCACAGCTTCCGGGCGCAGCACGCATGCTGGAACGGCGGCGCGATGGACGGCTTCGTGCGGACGCACCGGACGTACGACCACGACGCGGGTCCGCTGACGATGGGCTACATGAAGCGCGACGACCTGCCGTTCTATCACGCGCTCGCCGATGCCTTCACGATCTGCGACGGCTATCACGCGTCGATGCTCGGACCGACGCATCCGAATCGGTTGTTCCTGATGACGGGCTCGATCGACGCCGACGGCGCGTTCGGCGAGCCGGTGATCGCGAACGGCCGGCGCGAGCTTCGGTGGGAAACCTATCCCGAGCGGCTTGAGCGTGCGGGAATCACGTGGCGCATCTACCACGACTACGACGACTACGGATGCAACGTCGTGCGCTACTTCTCGGCCTTCGCGCACAGCACGAAGCGCTCGGCGCTCCGCGACGCTGCATTGCGGTTGCGGCCCCACTACGAGCTTTTGCATGACCTGCGTACCGGCAACCTGCCGCAGGTGACGTGGATAGTGCCGGCTTCGACCGTGAGCGAGCATCCGGACTTCCTGCCTGCAGCCGGCGAGAACCACACGTACGAGATCCTGGAAGCGCTCTGGTCGAATCCGCGCGTCTGGGCGAAGTCGCTCGTGATCGTCAATTTCGACGAGAACGACGGCCAGTTCGACCACGTGCCGCCGCCGGTAGCGCCCCCCGGAACGCCCGGCGAATACGTGAACGGCCGGCCGGTCGGCCTTGGCTTTCGCGTACCGTGCCTCGTCGTGTCGCCGTTCTCGCGCGGCGGTTACGTCGTCGGCGACACGTTCGACCATACGTCGACGCTGCGCCTCATCGAGACGCGCTTCGGCGTCGAGGTGCCCTACCTCTCGCGCTGGCGGCGCGACACGTGCGGTGATCTGACCGAGACGCTGGCCCTCGACGAGCCGCCGCGCCTCGACGTGCCGCCGATGCCCGACACCGTCGCCCGGCTCGACGACGTCGAGCGCGCCGTGCTCGACCTGCCGCCGCCGCGCGTTCCCGACACGCAGGCGATGCCGACGCAGGAAGCCGGGTCGCGCAAGCGACGCGGAACGGGGTAGCCGCGATCTCGCCGTCGTCGGCTTCGCCCGCGTCTTCGCGGTCGCGGCCGGAGGACGGTGCAGCGGAATCAATCGGCCGCGGCGAGCGCGACGCCTGCCTGGGGCTCGGCCTGCGGCGCGGCGCGGAAGCGTTCCAGCAGTGCCGCTTCGCGCGCCTTCGCATCCTTCAGGTGCCGTTCCTTGACGTGGCCGTAGCCGCGGATGTGCTCGGGAATCGACGCGAGCGACACGGCGAGCTCGTAGTTCGCGGGCGCGAGCTTCGCGAGCAGCTCGTCGACCAGCGCCTCGTACTCGGCGATCAGCGCGCGCTCGCGCTTGCGCTCGTCGGTCCTGCCGAAGACGTCGAGCGCACCGCCGCGCAAGCGCCGCATCTTCGCGAGCACGCGGAACGCCGGCAGCATCCACGGCCCGTACGTCGATTTCCTCGCTTCGCCGCTCTTCGCATCCGGCTTGTTCGTCGTCGGTGGCGCGAGGTGGAAATTCAGCTTGTAGCTGCCCTCGAATTGCGCGGCGACGCGATCGACGAAGTCGCTTTCCGCGTAGAGCCGCGCGACTTCGTATTCGTCCTTGATCGCGAGCAGCTTGAAGTAGTAGCGCGCGACGGCCTCGGTCAGATCCGCGGCGCCGGGCTGCTTCGCCGCTTCGGCGTCGCGAACCTTCGCGACGAGATCCGTATACCGCTTCGCGTACGCCGCGTCCTGGTAATCGGTGAGAAAGGCCCGCCGCCGCTCGATCAATTCGTCGAGCGATTCCGACAGGCGTTGCGAGTCGGGCTTCTCGGCCGGGATGGCGGCCGCGACGACCGTTTGCGGATCGACGGCCGCGAGCCGTCCCCAGCGGAAGCTCTGCTTGTTCGCCTCGACGGCGGCGCCGTTGAGCTCCACCGCGCGCAGGATCGCGGCTTCGCCGACCGGCAGCAGTCCACGCTGGTACGCGTACCCGATCATGAACAGGTTGGTCGCAATCGAATCGCCCATCAATCCGGTGGCGAGCTTCGTCGCGTCGAGGAACTCCGCGTCGCCGGGCGCCACGGCATCCTTGATCTCCTGTTCCATCGAGCCGGTCGGAAACGCGAGGTCGGGCTCGCGCGTGAACTGCGCGGGCATCACGAGCGACGTGTTGACGAGCGCCTTCGTGATGCCCTTCTGCATCTTGGCGAGCGCCTCGTTGCCGACGCCGGTCAGGATGTCGCACGCGAGGACGAGCTTCGCCTCGCCGGCGGCGATGCGGGTCGCATGCAGCTGGTCGGGACGCTCGGCGATGCGCACGTGCGAGACGACGGCGCCGTTCTTCTGCGCGAGTCCGGTCATGTCGAGCACGGAGACGCCCTTGCCCTCGAGGTGCGCCGCCATGCCGAGCAGGGCGCCGATCGTCACGACACCCGTTCCGCCGATGCCGGTGACGAGCACGCCGTAGGGCTCGGCGGCCGATGCGAGCGCCGGCTCCGGCAAGTGCGAGAAGTCGACCGCCGCGGCCTTCCTGGGCTTGCGCAACTGCCCGCCGACGACCGTCACGAAGCTCGGGCAGAAGCCCTCGACGCACGAATAGTCCTTGTTGCACGACGACTGGTCGATCGTGCGCTTGCGTCCGAACTCGGTCTCGAGCGGCGCCACGGAGACGCAGTTCGACTTGACGCCGCAATCGCCGCAGCCTTCGCACACCAGCTCGTTGATGACGACGCGCTTCGCGGGATCGGGAAACGTGCCGCGCTTGCGCCGACGCCGCTTCTCGGCCGCGCACGTCTGGTCGTAGAGGAGGATGGTCGTGCCGGACGTTTCGCGCAGCGATTTCTGCACGGCGTCGAGCGCATCGCGCGAATGGATCGCGATGTCGCCGTCGAAGTAATTCGGCGGGTACTTGTCGGGTTGATCGGTCACGACGACGATCTTCGACACGCCCTCGGCCGCGCACTGGCGCGCGATGTCGCGCGGCGAGATCGGGCCGTCGACCGGTTGTCCGCCGGTCATCGCAACCGCGTCGTTGTAGAGGATCTTGTAGGTGATGTTGACGCCGGCGGCGACGGCGGCGCGGATCGCGAGGATGCCGCTGTGGTAGTACGTGCCGTCGCCCAGGTTCGCGAAGATGTGCTTCTCGTTCGTGAACGGCGCCTGGCCGATCCACGGCACGCCTTCGCCGCCCATGTGCGTGAACGTCGACGTCCGCCGGTCCATCCAGATCGCCATGACGTGACAGCCGATGCCGGCCGTCGCGCGGCTGCCTTCGGGCACATTCGTCGACGTGTTGTGCGGGCAACCCGAGCAGAAGTAGGGCATCCGGGCGAGGCTCACCTTCGGTCGCGCGAGCGCCCGCTCCTTCTGGTTGATGAAGTCGACGCGCCGGCGGATGCGCTCGGCGGTGCGCGGATGCAGGTCGAGCCGCTGGATGCGTTGCGCGACGACGCGCGCAATCATCGCCGGCGTCAGCTCGGCGTGCGGCGGCAGCAGCCAGTCGCCGTGCGGGCGCACCCATTCGCCCTTCTCGTCGAACTTGCCGACAACGCGCGGGCGCACGTCGTCGCGCCAGTTGTACAGCTGTTCCTTGAGCTGGTATTCGACGATCTGCCGCTTTTCCTCGACGACGAGAATCTCGTCCAGACCCTCCGCGAATTGCCGGACGCCTTCGGGCTCGAGCGGCCACGGCATCGCCACCTTGAACACGCGGATGCCGATCTCGGCGGCATCCGCCTCGGTAATGCCGAGATCGTCGAGCGCCTGCCGCACGTCGAGATAGCTCTTGCCGCTGGTGATGATGCCGAGGCGCGGCCGCGGCGAATCGATGACGATCCGGTTGAGCTGGTTGACCCGGCAGTAATGCAGCGCCGCGTAGATCTTGTAGTCCTGCATCCGCGCCTCGGTGCCGAGGAACGTGTCGGGCCAGCGGATCGACACGCCGTCGGGCGGCAGCGGAAAGTCGCCGGGGATGACGATCTCGACGTCGCGCGCGTCGCCGTCGACGGAAGCGGAGCTCTCGACGGTGTCGGACACGCACTTGAAGCCGACCCAGCACCCCGAGTAGCGGCTCATCGCCCAGCCGTGCAGGCCCAGATCGAGGATCTCCTGCACCGACGACGGGTAGAGCACCGGCATCATCGCCGCCGAGAACTGGTGGTCGGACTGGTGCGGCAGCGTCGACGACTTTGCGGCGTGGTCGTCGCCGGCGAGCACCAGCACGCCGCCGTATTTCGACGTGCCGGCGAAGTTCGCGTGCTTGAACACGTCGCCGCAGCGGTCGACGCCGGGGCCCTTGCCGTACCACATCGCGAACACGCCGTCGACGTTCGCGCTTTCGTACATCGTCACCTGCTGGGTGCCCCAGACGGCCGTCGCGGCGAGGTCCTCGTTCACGCCCGGCTGGAACTTGATGTGCGCGCGGTCGAGAAACTTCTGCGCCTTCCACAGCGCCTGGTCCAGGCCGCCGAGCGGCGAGCCGCGGTAACCGGAGACGAAGCCGCCGGTGTTGAGTCCCGCCGCCGCGTCGCGCTGTCGCTGCAGCATCAGGAGGCGCACGAGCGCCTGCACGCCGGTCAGGAACACGCGTCCCGACCCGAGCTCGTACTTGTCGTCGAGGGAGACGTCGCGCAGGACGACGCCGGTTGCGGCAGCAGGCAAAGCCATTCGTCGATCTCCGAGGAATCGTGTTCCGGATCGCGCCGTGACCGGTGGGTCACGGCCTTGGGACGCGAGCGATTGTGTCGCCTGTCCGCACTGCAATTTTACCCGCATCGACCCGTCGCGAGGAGCCTCGCGGACCATCGGTGAGATGGCGCCGGCGCCAGGCGAATGCAAGGTGGCCGGCTCGTCGCGGCGCGCGGTCATCCGCGCCGATCCGAACCCTCTTTCATGCCGCTGTCTCGGCGGTCAGCGCGAACACCGCCACCGGCTGCGTGAATCCTTTCAGGGTGACCTTGCCCATCGCTTCGGTGGCGAACGCCTCGCCGAGCGCGGCGCGCAACCGTTGGTCGATCAGGATCTCGCCGGGCTTCGCCTCGCCGCACAGGCGTGCGGCCAGATTGACGACGCCGCCAATGGCGGAATAGTCGAAGCGGCCCTCGTAGCCGAACGCACCGAGCGTCGCATAGCCGCGCGCGATGCCGATGCCGACGTCGAGGTCGTAGCCAGTGTCGAGCCATTTCTCGCGCAACGGCGCGAACCGCGCGCGCATCGCGAGCGTCATGCGCGCGGCGCGCTTCGCGGGCTCGGGCAGGGGTAGCGGATCGTTGAAGAACACGAGGATGCCGTCGCCGGCGAAGCGATCGAGCGTGCCCTCGTGCATCGCGATCAGCGGTCCCATCGCCTCGTGGTACTCGCGCAAGACGCCCTGCACCTCCTCGGGCTCGGCGGCGTCCGTGAAGGCGGTGAAGCCGCGCAGGTCGACGAACACGTAGCAGATCTCGCGGCGATGCAGCGCGAGAATCGATTGCTCGCCCGCGCTCACGATCGCGTCGGCGACCGCCGGCGCGAAGAAGCGCTTCAGTTGCGACAGCCGCTCGAGCTCCGCCACCTGCTCGCGCACGCGATCCTCGAGCTCGACGTTCCACTTCGCGAGCGCCTGCGCCTGGCGCTGCACCTCGTCCTGCAGCGACTTGATGCGCAGCAGCGACTGCACGCGTGCGAAAAGCTCGGGCTGGTTGATCGGCTTGGAGAGGAAATCGTCCGCGCCGGCCTCGATGCCGTGAATGCGCTCCTGCTGCGGGTCGAGCGACGTCACCATCACGACGGGAAGCAGCGCGGTCGCGGGATTGGCGCGAACCCGCCGGCACACGTCGTACCCCGACAACCCGGGCATCATCACGTCGAGGAGCACGAGGTCGGGCAGCTCCTCCGCGAGACGCGCGAGCGCGTCCTCGCCGCTGCTCGCCGTCGTCACCGCATAGCCCTTCACGGCGAGCAGGTCACCCAAAAGCTTGACGTTGAGCGGCGTGTCGTCGACGACGAGGATGCGCGGCTTGCGAGCCGCAAGGGACGCTTGCGGAAACGCGTCGACGGATTCGACGCTGCTATCGGTCATCGTCATGGCACCCGGCGCTCCAGCGCGGCGCGCACCGCCTCGAGGAATTCCTTCAGGTTGATCGGCTTGCCCACGTACGCGTCGAAGCCTGCATCCATGATGAGCTTGCGGTCCTGTTGCATGACCGACGCCGTCACGGCGATCACCGGGATCGCCGCGGTGTCCGTGTTCCCGCGCAGCACGCGCAGCGCGTCGATGCCGTTCATGCCCGGCAGCTGGATGTCCATCAGCACGAGGTGGGGCTTGTTCTCGATCGCGAGCCGGATCCCGTCCTCGGCGCTCGTCGCTTCGAGCGTCGCATAGCCCTTGACCTGCAGCACGTCGCGGACGAGCTTCAGATTCTTCGCGTTGTCTTCGACGATCAGGATGGTGGCCATGGCGTCCTCGGGGCGAGCCCGCGAAAGTTCATCAGGCGAGCGGAATGGTGAAGGTGAACGTTGAGCCTCGGCCCGGCGCGCTTTCGACCCAGATCCGGCCGCCGTGCATCTCGACGAACTTTCGCGTGAGCGCGAGACCCAGTCCCGTGCCCTCCTGCTTCTTGGTGTAGTCGCTGCCGACCTGGCGGAACTCCTCGAACACGGCGGGCTGATCCTCGGGCGCGATGCCGATGCCGTTATCACGCACGGCGATCTCGGCGACGCCGTCCGCGCGCCGCGCGCTCACCTCGATGCGTCCTCCGTCCGGCGTGAATTTCACGGCGTTCGACAGCAGGTTGAGCAGGATCTGCTTCAACTTGCGCTCGTCGGCGACGATCGTCCCGGCCGCGGCGTCGACGTTGTGGACGAGCGCGATGCCGTGGCGCTGCGCGCGCTCGCGGATCAGCGTCAACGCGTTCGAGATCGTGGCCGCGAGGTCGACGTGCGACGTCTCGAGCTCCATCCGCCCGGCCTCGATCTTCGAGAGGTCGAGGATGTCGTTGATGAGTGTGAGCAAGGTCCGGCCGCTCGAAGAGATCGCGTCGAGATACTGGCGCTCTTTGGACGCCGCCATCTGCGACCGCAGCAGCTCACTGAATCCAAGGATGGCATTCATCGGCGTGCGAATTTCATGCGACATATTCGCCAGGAACTCGCTCTTGGCCTGGTTGGCGGCTTCGGCCTGGCGGCGCGCTTCCTCGGCGGCATCCCGGGCCTGGCGGGCTTGTTCTTCGGCGCGCTTGCGTTCGGAATTCTCTCTTTCGAGACTGAGCCGGGCGGCTCGCTCCTGCTCGAGCATGGCTTCGCGCAGTTGCTGGGCTTCACGTTTGCGATGCTGGGACCGGGCGGTGGTGACCAAGGCGAGCGACAGGAGCGCGGCGAAGGTCCCGCCCGCCGGGGCCATGACCCAGGCGTTCATGTACCAGACCGGCGCCACCGTCAGGCAGGCGATCGCTGGTTCGGAGTAATTCCAGTCCCGGTCAATGAACTGGACGGCCACCGTATAGTCGCCCGGCCGATTCGTGCGTGTGCTCCATTCGAATTGGCTGGCCTTGGCCGGGGCGCTCCAGCCCTGCTCCGCCGCGCGCAACTCCACTGCGGTATGCCGTCCGGCTGCGACCTGCCAACGGAAGAGCCGGTTCTCGGGCCGGCCTTTGAAATCCGACACCACGAAACGCGCGCCCACCAACCCGCCCTGGGTGATCGGCTTGAGCGCAGCAAGATCGGCATACTCGCGATCGGTCTGCACGATCAAACGAGGCACGGCCGCGGGGCTGGCGTGGCGCCGATACACAATCAAACCATCGAACGTTCCGAAGTACATGGTGCCCTTCTCCCGGGCGTCTTCACTGATGGATTTGACGCGCACGATGGGGCCAAACTCCGGCATGTCGAGGGTGGACCAGGTTTGGCCATCGAACCGGGCAGCGCCTCCCTCGGTTCCGAACCACAGCACCCCAAAGCTGTCGCGGAAAACGGCATAGACCATGTCATCGGGTAGGCGGGCTCTGGCTCTTGTAATCGGCTCATCGAACTTCTTGCCGTCATGACGGATTACTCCGGCGTCGGTGCCGGTCCAGACTGCGCCGTCGCGGGGGTCGCGGTAGAGGCACTGGATCCACT
>DATIEN010000108.1:0-14345 GCA_035455705.1 Casimicrobiaceae bacterium
TCGACAGTGCCGGGCAACGATGCTCGGCGCTGCGCGTGCTTTGCCTGCAGCAGGACGTCGCGCCGCGCGTCCTCGAATTGCTCGAAGGCGCGATGGATCAGCTCGCCATCGGCGATCCGGGCGTGCTCGCGACCGACGTCGGCCCCGTGATCGACGCGGCGGCCCGCGATGCTCTCGAAGCGCATGTCGCGGCGATGGCGTCGCTCGGTCTCGTCCGTCACCGCGTGGCACTGCCGCAGACGTGCGCGCAGGGAACGTTCGTCGCACCGACGCTCGTCGTCCTCGACCGGATGGATCGGCTGGCGCAGGAAGTGTTCGGCCCAGTCGTGCACGTGACGACGTGGCGCGCGAGCGAGCTCGACCCGCTGGTCGATGCGATCAACGCGTACGGTTACGGCCTCACGCTCGGGATCCACAGTCGCGTCGATGCGACGATCGAGCGCATCCTCGCGCGGGCGCGCGTCGGCAACGCTTACGTGAACCGCAACATGATCGGCGCCGTCGTCGGCATGCAGCCGTTCGGCGGCGAAGGACTGTCGGGAACCGGGCCCAAGGCCGGTGGCCCGAATTACCTGCCGCGCTTCGCCGTCGAGCGGACGCTTTCGATCAACACCGCCGCGGCAGGCGGCAATGCGGTGCTGCTGAGCGAACTGCAGGACTGAGGAACCGAACTAGCGCCT
The DNA here is from genome assembly GCA_035455705.1 of Casimicrobiaceae bacterium. Classification (GTDB taxonomy): domain Bacteria; phylum Pseudomonadota; class Gammaproteobacteria; order Burkholderiales; family Casimicrobiaceae; genus VBCG01. Next base: position 681 of record DATIEN010000108.1, read on the forward strand.
CGTCCGCAACTCGGCCTCGAGCGCCTCGATCCGCTGCATGAGGCGCAGCAGGATCGCGAGCGCGTGCGTGTCGTCGAGCGCGAAGTCGTCGCGAAGGCGGCGCGCCGTGCGCGCGGTGACGACGCAGTGCGCGCTGAAGCGCCACGACGGCGACGCGCGCTCGCGCGGTACGAGTGCGCCGCAATCGACGAGCACCTCGAGCTCGTCCTGCGAGAGGCCCGACTGCTCGACGAGCTCGGCAACGGTGATCGTTCCGCTGTCGTCGAGCACGAGCGCCGTCGACGATTCGATCTTGATCATGGGTCTGCTCTTCAGGCCATGTGTGCGCGCGGATTGAACGTCGACGCATCGCGAAGCTCGCCGTAGAGCGCGCGCTGGCGCTCGTCGACGACGGTGGGCACGACGATCTGCGCGATGGCGTAGAGGTGCCCGGCCGTGCCGTCGGGACGCGAGAGGCCCCGGCCCGACAGGCGCAGCTTCTGGCCGGCATGCGTCCCGGCGGGAACCTTGAGCGTCACGCGTCCGGCGGGCGTCGGCACGTCGACGCTGGCGCCGAGCACCGCTTCCCACGGCGCGAGCGGCAGGTCCATGTAGAGGTCGAGCCCCTCCGCCCGGTAGAGCGGATGCGACTGCACCTCGATGTCGAGATAAAGATCACCGTCGCGACCGCCGTTGGCGCCTTTGCCGCCCTTGCCGGGGACGCGCAGCTTCTGGCCGTCCGTCACGCCCTTCGGAATGCGCACGCGGACCTTGCGCGGCACGCGGCGCACGACGCCCTTCTCGTCGCGCTCCGCCACCGACATGTCGAACTCGACCTCGGTGCCCTTGTAGGCCTGGTCGAAGGTGATGCGTACCGCCGCTTCGAAATCCTGGCCGGACATCGGCATGTCGGCGCGCCTCGCGCCGCCGCGGTTGCGGCCGGTGAGGCCGGCGAAAAGATCGCCGAGGTCGATGTCGTCGAACGAGAACGAGCCGCCGCCTTCGAACGGCTGCTCGCCGAACGAGCGCTCCCAGCCGGGCGGCGGCTGGAACTGCTCGCCGGGGGCGTGGCGACCGAGCTGGTCGTACGCCGCGCGCTTCTCCTTGTCGCGGAGCGTCTCGTACGCCTCGGACACTTCCTTGAATTTTTCCTCGGCGCCCGGCTCCTTCGAGACGTCGGGATGGTACTTGCGCGCGAGCTTGCGGTAGGCCTTCTTGATCTCGTCCTCGCCCGCGTCGCGAGCGACACCGAGCGTCGCGTAGTAGTCCTTGTATTTCATCGCGCCGGCGGGCGTCCTACTCGAGCTTGATGGCGCCGTCGAACGACACCTGAATGTTGAGCCCCTGCACGACGAGCGTCATGTGCGCCGGGAAGCTTTCGCTGCCCTTGATCGCACCCTCTTCCATTCCCGCCGCAACGGCGCGCTCGATCTCGCGCTGCGAGCCGATGCCGACGACCTTCAGGAACTTGCGGATGCTCAGGTTGAAGGTTTCTTCATTCATGGCACTCTCCAGATGGGGACATGGGGGATCGATTCCATCACGATCGGGTCACGCGCGCATAGCCGCGTCGCGCTCGATCGCGACGCCGATCTCGCGCACGCCGGGCAGCGCACCGAGCTTCGCGATGCGCAGCTTCACCGACTGCGCACCGAACTCGTCCAGCACGATCGACGCGACCGCCTCGGCAAAGCGCTCGAGCAGCGCATGCCCATGGTCGGCGGCGAAGGCGCGAAGGCGCGTCACGACGGCGGCGTAGTCGATCGCGTCGGCGAGATCGCCCGTCTCGAACGGACGCGTCGACGGCAGGCCGATGTCGAGATCGACGCGAATCGTCTGGGGCAGCTCCCGCTCCCAGGCGTACACGCCCACCTTCGTCTCGAGGCGAAGGTCGTGGATGAAGATCGTGTTCATCGAGCGTGGCTCCGAAAGGCGGGGACTTGCGAGCGGCGGCCCGCACGCGAGCGGTTCGCCGAACGCGTCCGGGCTAGAATCGCGGCCAATCTTACCGAAAGCGCGCCACGCGTCCGTGCTCGGAACGCTTCTGCTGATCCTCGCCGCCTATCTCATCGGCTCCGTGTCCTTCGCGGTCGTCGTGAGCCGGGCGTTCGGGCTGCCCGACCCGCACGCGTATGGATCCGGCAATCCGGGAGCGACGAACGTGCTGCGCACCGGCCATCGTACCGCGGCGCTCCTCACGCTCGTCGGCGATGCTTCGAAGGGTCTCGTTGCCGTCCTCGCGGCGAAGGCGATCGCGCCGCTCGTCGGTGCGCCCGATTACGCGGTTGCCCTCGTGGCGCTCGCCGTGTTCGTCGGACACCTCTACCCGGTATTCCACCGCTTCGCCGGCGGCAAGGGCGTCGCGACGGCGGCGGGCATCGTGCTCGCGCTGCACTGGCCGCTCGGCGTCGTGCTGCTCGGCGTCTGGCTGACGATCGCGTTAGGCTTCAAGATCAGCTCGCTCGCCGCGCTGACGACGGCGCTGATCCTGCCGCTCGGCCTCTTCTACGCGAAGGGAGCCGGTCCCGAGATGGCGGCCGGCATCGTCATCGCGCTGCTCTTGTTCTGGCGGCACCGGACGAATATCCGCCAGCTGGTGGCCGGCCGCGAGCGCACGATCGGCCGCTGAGAGCGACGCTTCATTTGGTTGCGCCGGCGGCGGTAACCGTCCACAACTCCCACCTCGGATCCACCGAGAACGCGTAGCTTCGGGTGCCCTCGCCGATGCGCATCGCGGCCGCCAGTGCGATCATCGCCGCATTGTCGGTGCAGTAGCGCGCCTCGGGAAACCACACGCGCGCGCCGCGCGCTTCGCCTGCCGCGGTCAGCCGCGCGCGAAGCGATTGGTTCGCGCCGACGCCGCCCGCGACGACGAGCGACGCGAGGCCGGTGACGTCGAGCGCGCGCAGCGATTTCGCAACCAGCACGTCGACGACCGCCGCCTGGAAAGCGGCGGCGATGTCCGCCTTTCGCGCCTCCGGTAGCGACGACGGATCCCCGCCGTCGGCGGCGTCGCGCGCTCGCAGCGCCACCGCCGTCTTCAACCCGGAGAAGCTCAGGTCGAGATCGCCCGAGTCGAGCATAGGACGCGGCAGCGCAACGGCGTCCGGATCGCCGCGTTCCGCGAGCGCGGCAATCGCCGGTCCGCCGGGATACGCGAGGCCGAGAAGCTTGGCGGTCTTGTCGAACGCCTCGCCGGCCGCGTCGTCCTGCGTCTCGCCCAGCAGGCGATAGTCACCGACGCCGTGGACGGCGAAGAATTGCGTGTGGCCGCCCGATACGAGCAGGGCAACGAAGGGAAACGGAGGCGCCGGGTCCGACAGCAGCGGCGACAGCAGGTGGCCTTCGAGGTGATGCACGCCGAGCACGGGCTTGCCGAGCGCGAAGCCGAGCGCGTTCGCGATGCTCGCCCCGACGAGCAATGCACCGGCGAGGCCCGGACCCTTCGTGTAGGCGATCGCGTCGACGTCGCGCACCCCGAGGCCGGCGCGCGCCAGCACCTCCTTCGCGAGCGGCAGCACGCGGCGGATGTGGTCGCGCGAGGCCAACTCGGGGACCACGCCGCCGTAGGCCTCGTGCAGCCCAACCTGCGAGTGCAGCGCATCCGCGAGAAGGCCCCGCTCGGTGTCGTACAGGGCCACGCCGGTCTCGTCGCAGGAGGTTTCGATGCCAAGGACGCGCATCGGACGACTATACCGCCGCTTGCCGCCTCGACCGCGCGCCTGCTATAATTCTCGGTTACCGTAACTCCAAGATTTGACAAGGAAAGGTACGTCCCTTCATGACTAGCGTTCGCGTTCGCGAGAACGAGCCCTTCGAGGCGGCGCTTCGCCGTTTCAAGCGCACGATCGAAAAAACGGGCCTCCTGACGGAGCTTCGGGCCCGCGAGTTCTACGAGAAGCCCACCTCCGAACGCAAGCGCAAGAAGGCCGCCGCGGTCAAGCGCCACTACAAGCGACTTCGCAGCCAGCAGCTGCCCCCCAAGCTCTACTGATCCCCCGCGCGCGACGGGCGCGCGATGACGAAACACCGAAGGGGGCGAAGCAATCGCCCCTTTTTTTCCGATGCCGCTCAAGGACCGCATCACTGACGACATGAAGGACGCGATGCGCGCCAAGGCCGCTTCGCGCCTGTCGACGATCCGCCTCCTGCTCGCGGCCATCAAGCAGCGCGAGGTCGACGAGCGCAAGGCGCTCGCCGATGCCGACGTCGTCGCCGTCATCGAGCGGATGATCAAGCAGCGCAAGGATTCGATCGCCCAGTTCGACGCAGGCAACCGGCCGGACCTGGCCGATGCCGAGCGTGCCGAGATCGTGATTCTCGAGGCTTACCTGCCGCAGCGGCTGACCGGCGCCGAGATCGAGGCCGCGGTCGACCAGGCGATCGCGCAGGCGCGAGCTGCCGGCGCGTCGGGGCCGGCGCTGATGGGCAAGGTGATGGCGGCCCTGAAGCCGCAGCTCGGCGGACGAGCCGACATGGCCGACGTGTCGGCGAAGGTGAAAGCGCGCCTCTGATTCCCCGCGACTTCATCGAGACGCTGCTTTCGCGCGTCGACATCGTCGACGTGATCGACCGTCATGTCCCGCTCAAGAAGGCGGGCGCGAACTACCAGGCGTGCTGCCCGTTCCACGCGGAGAAGACGCCGTCGTTCACGGTAAGTCCCACGAAGCAGTTCTATCACTGCTTCGGCTGCGGGGCGCACGGCACGGCGATCGGCTTCCTGATGGAACACCGCGGCCAGTCGTTTCCCGAGGCGGTCGAAACGCTCGCCCGGGATGCCGGACTCGAAGTGCCGCGCGTCGAGCGACCGGGCGAGCGCGAGGAGCGCAAGGTCTCGCAGGACCTGAACGAAACGCTGCTCGCAGCCGCGAAGTTCTACCGCGCGCAGCTCCGCGAATCGCCGGCCGCGATCGCATATCTCAAGCGGCGGGGCCTGACGGGGGTCGTCGCCGCGCACTTCGGCATCGGTTACGCGCCGCCCGGCTGGCAGAACCTCGCGCAGCCGTTTCCTGCCTACGATGACCCGACGCTCGATGAAGCGGGACTGGTCGTCGCCGGGGACAACGGCAAGCGTTACGACCGCTTCCGCGACCGCATCATGTTCCCGATCCACGACAACCGCGGGCACGTGATCGGATTCGGCGGCCGCGTGCTCGACAGCGGCGAGCCCAAGTACCTGAACTCGCCGGAAACCGCCGTCTTCTCGAAGGGCCGCGAGCTCTACGGGCTGTACCTGGCGCGCAATGCGATCCGCGACGCGGGGCGCGTCGTCGTCGTCGAGGGCTACATGGACGTGGTCGCCCTCGCGCAGCATGGCATCGGCTACGCGGTCGCGACGCTCGGAACGTCGACGACGGCCGCCCATGCGCAGAAGCTCCTGCGTCTCTCCGACACGGTCGTCTTCTGCTTCGACGGCGACGCCGCAGGACGCAAGGCGGCCTGGCGCGCGCTCGAGAACGCGCTGCCGGTGCTCGTCGACGGCAAGGAGGCCCGCTTCCTGTTCCTGCCGGACGGCGAAGATCCCGACGACTTCGTGCGCAAGCGCGGCAAGGAGGCGTTCGAGCAGGCGCTCGAGACGGCGACGCCGCTCTCCGAGTACCTGCTGGGCGAGCTCACGGCGCAACATTCGCCGACGAACGCCGAGGGACGAGCGGCGCTCGTGGCCGCGGCGCGTCCCTATGTCGGGCAGATCAACGCCCCGATCCTCGCCGCGCTCGTGCGCCGCCAACTGGCCGAACTCGCGGGCCTTCCGGAGGCCCAACTCGGATCGCTGGTGGCCTCGCCGCCGGCAACGCGCGGGGGCCGCGATTCGACGCCTTCCGCCCGGCGGCGGATGCCGCCCGCCCCGGCACGACGGCCACCGTCGCTGCTGCGCTCGCTCCTGACGGGACTCGTGCTCGAGCCCGCGCTCGCGCACAAGCACGACCTGCCCCGAGTCGACGAGCCGGGTCCGGAGGCTGCAGCCTGGAATGCGGTACTCGAGCACTGCCGGCAGGAAGCGGGCCAGCCGTCGACGGCGAGCCTCGTCCAGCATTTCGCCGGGACGGCGCATGGTGAACTGATCGCCCACGTGCTCGCCTCGGCGGCCGACCAGGCGATCGGCGCCGGCCAGGTGGAAGCCGACGTGCTCGGGGCCGTCGAGAAGCTGCGGCACGCCGAGGATCGGCGGCTGGTGACCGCGCTGCTGTCGCAGCCGCTCGCGACGCTGACGGCCGCCCAGCGGGAGATGCTGGCCAAAGCGGGGCGCAAGGTTTGACAGTCGACGGGTGGCCGTGCGTTTCGTGGGTCGCACGCTATAATTTGAGGTTTTTCGCGTCGCCCCCATTGTCTTTCGGCGGCACGCAAAACCGGAACACGGAAACGGCGCACACGAGGTGCGCCCTCACCCGGCGCGGCGCCGTTACCGAACAAGGATGACCATGGCAAAGAAGCACGTGAAGCCCGCCCGCAAATCGCGTCCCGCGACGAAGGCCAAACCGACGGCGAGGAGACCGGCGGCGAAGAGCGCGGGAAGCAGGAAGCCGGCGACGGCCGCGAGCCGCCGCTCGCCCGCCAAGCGTCCCGCGACCAAGCCGTCGAGCGCCAAGGGCGCGGCAGGCAGGGCGACCGCTTCGAAGACCAGAACCGCGGCGAAACCGAACGCCGCGCCCAAGTCGAACGCCACGGCGAAACCAACCGCCGCGCCCAAGTCGAACGCGCTGGCGAAACCGAACGCCGCGCCCAAGTCGAACGCGCCGGCGAAACCGAACGCCGTGCCCAAGTCGAACGCCCCGGCGAAACCGAACGCCGCGCCGAAGTCGAACGCCGCCCTGAAGGCCGCAAAGCCGGCGCAGGCACCGGCCGCGAAGCCCGACAAGACGACCAAACTCGTCGCAGCGGCGCCGGCAATGGCCGCCTCGAAGCTGCCGGCGCGCAAGCCGTCGGTGGGCGAGATTGCCGCAAAGATCGCCGGCAAGCGCGCCGAGGACGCCGCACACCGGAAGGGCAAGAACGGCAAGGCCGCCGAGGTTGCGCCGCGCGAGTTGACGCCGGCCGACGTCGAGGCGCGCAAGCGCCGCCTCAAGACGCTGATCGTGCTCGGCAAGGAGCGCGGCTACCTCACGTACGCCGAGATCAACGATCACCTGCCCGACGACATCCTCGATGCCGAGCAGATCGAGGGCATCATCTCGATGATCGGCGACATGGGCATCCAGGTGTACGACGAGGCGCCGGATGCCGAGACGCTGCTCATGTCCGAGGCGACGCCGTCGGTGCCCGCCGAGGACGTCGAGGAGGAAGCCGAAGCGGCGGCATCGACGCTCGACAGCGAGTTCGGCCGCACGACCGATCCGGTGCGCATGTACATGCGCGAGATGGGCTCGGTCGAGCTTCTGACGCGCGAAGGCGAGATCGAGATCGCGAAGCGGATCGAGGAAGGCCTGAAGCACATGATCCAGGCGATCTCCGCGTGCCCGATGACGGTCGCGCAGATCCTAGATCTCGCCGACAAGATCGCGAAGGACGAGCTCAAGATCGACGACGTCGTCGACGGCCTGCTCGACTTCAACGAGCAGTTGACCGCGATCGAGGACGAGAGCGACGACGTCGACGAGGACGAGGACGAGGAGGACGGCGACTCGGGCTCGATCGAGAGCGAGAACCTCGAGCGGCTGAAGGTCGCGGCGCTCGAGCGCTTCGGCACGATCCGCAAGCACTTCACGCGGATGCTCGGCGTGCTGCAGAAGGACGGGCACAAGGCGCCGCGCTACCTCGACCTGCAGAAGAAAATCTCCGCCGAGCTCATGCAGATCCGCTTCTCGGCGCGGATGGTCGAGAAGCTCTGCGACTCGGTGCGAACCGAGGTCGACAACATCCGCCAGATCGAGCGCAAGATTCAGGACCTCGTCGTGAACAAGGGCGGCATGCCGCGGCCCGACTTCATCAAGGCGTTCCCGGCGAACGAGACGTCGCTGCGCTGGATCGATCGCGAGGTCGGTGCGCACCACGGCTACAGCGAGATGCTCGCGAAGTACCGGCAGGCGATCGTCGAGCAGCAGCAGAAGCTCATCGACCTGCAGACGCGCGTGATGATCCCGTTGAAGGACCTGAAGGAGATCAACAAGCAGATGTCGACGGGCGAGGCCAAGGCGCGCAAGGCGAAGCGCGAGATGACCGAGGCGAACCTGCGCCTCGTGATCTCGATCGCGAAGAAGTACACGAACCGCGGCTTGCAGTTCCTCGACCTGATTCAGGAAGGCAACATCGGCCTGATGAAGGCGGTCGACAAGTTCGAGTACCGGCGCGGCTACAAATTCTCGACGTACGCGACGTGGTGGATCCGCCAGGCGATCACGCGCTCGATTGCCGACCAGGCGCGCACGATCCGCATCCCGGTGCACATGATCGAGACGATCAACAAGATGAACCGGATCTCGCGCCAGATCCTGCAGGAGACCGGTCAGGAGCCCGATCCGGCGACGCTCGCCGTCAAGATGGAGATGCCCGAGGAGAAGATCCGCAAGATCCTGAAGATCAGCAAGGAGCCGATCTCGATGGAGACGCCGATCGGCGACGACGACGACTCGCACTTGGGTGACTTCATCGAGGACCAGTCGACGGTCGCGCCGTCGGAGGCCGCGGTGAACGCGAGCCTGCGCGACGTGTGCAAGGACATCCTCGACACGCTGACGCCGCGCGAGGCGAAGGTGCTGCGGATGCGCTTCGGCATCGAAATGAACACCGACCACACGCTCGAGGAAGTCGGCAAGCAGTTCGACGTGACGCGCGAGCGGATCCGCCAGATCGAGGCGAAGGCGTTGCGCAAGCTGCGCCATCCGTCGCGATCGGAAAAGCTGCGCAGTTTCCTCGAAGGCGAATAGCACCGACCGCGCGCCGCGACGCGCGTTGGCTCTTCAAGGCCCCGGCGTGCCGGGGCCTTTTTCATGCCGGCGCCCCGTGCCGCTTCCCGTCGATCAAGCGCGCGGTGACGCGAGCCGCGTCAGCCGCTCGCCCGTGCTCGCAATTTCGAACTCCTTCGTTTGCTCGTGATAGTCGAGCGCGCGGCCATCGTCCAGTTCGTAGCGGGAAGCGGCGTCGTCGACGTCTTCGCCGCTCGAGTCCCTCGTCTCGTAGGGCTGGCCGCCGACCTTGTACGCGACGTGAACGCGACCTTGGGCGTCGACGAGCTTGAACCGTTGCGACATGTGATTCCTCCGTGCATTTTGCGCCAGCGATCACTATGCGCCGTCACCGCGATACATGCCAGCACCGGGCCAGATCCTCGCCGTCGTGCGCCGGTTGTTGCGGCGGCGGACAACGCAACCGCTTCCGCCCCGCTGACAGACGCGCGCATTTGACACGAACCCCGGTAAGAGTGACGCGGGTCCGACCGCTTCGGCGCGTCCAAGTCCGCGTCGCGGCACCGGAAATGCGCCGATCGGCTCCGCACGAAAATTGCACGATCCTGCTTGTCGCGCGCGGCCGTCGGCGTTGCGCGCCTTACACGCGCCGCCCGCTGTGGCGCGACCGTGCTTTCTTCGGAGGAGACTCGAATGTCCACGCATCTTTCAATGCCCGCGCGCATCGCGGGCGTCGTTTCGTTCTGCTTTGCCGCGGCCGTTTGTGCACAGACGACCAACAACGTCGGGGGCAAGGCCAACACCCACAACGCGGCGAACGTCGGCACCACGGCGGCGGCCACCGGGTCGATGAGTTCCAACGCGTCGACGCTGTCGTCGAGCGATCGCAAGTTCGTCGAGACGGCGGCGCAAGGCGGCATGGCGGAGGTCAAGCTCGGTCAGCTCGCGACGCAAAAGGCGCAGTCGGATCAGGTGAAGCAGTTCGGCCAGCGGATGGTCGACGATCACACCAAGGCCAACGACCAGTTGAAGCAGGTCGCGAGCACGAAGGGCGTCAATCTGCCCAGCGACATGGACAAATCCTCGCAGCGCGAGTACGACAAGCTCTCGAAGATGTCGGGCGCGCAGTTCGACCGCGAGTACATGGATCACATGGTGTCCGACCACAAGAAGGACATCAGCGAGTTCCAGAAGCAGGCGAAGAACGGCAAGGACCCCGACGTCAAGCAGTTCGCGTCGTCGACGCTTCCGGTGCTGCAACAGCACCTGCAGCTCGCGCAATCCGCCGACGAGATGGCGCGTAACGAGGGCAAGACGCAGACGTCGAGTCGCTCGAACGTGAAGAAGGGCAGCTGAGCATTCGTCTGCCGCGGAGCCCGCGAGGGCTCCGCAACGCATCGCCGTTAACCGCGCGTCATGCGGTGAGAACGAGCGACGCGCAGATCTGGCTCGGCTCTTCCGGATCGTCCCGCAGTTCGAATCCCAGCGAGCGAACGAAGGCCAGCATGCGCTCGTTCTCGCGCAGGATCATTCCCCGCAGCGTCTCGAATCCGCGGCGCTTCGCGCAGACGATCAGTCCCCGCATCAGGACGCGGCCGACACCGCGGCGCTGCCACGCGTCGGCGACGACGATCGCGAACTCCGCGCTCGTCTCGCCCGGGTTCGCAATGTAGCGCGCCACGCCGACGAAAGCCGGACTCGTGGCTGCGTCCGTCAGCGCGACGAGCGCAAGCTCCCGATCGTAGTCTACCTGGGTGAAGCGCGCGAGCATCTGCGGCGTGAGTTCGTTCAGCCGATAGAAGAAGCGGTAGTAACGGGTCTCGTCGGAAAGGCCGTGCACGAACGCCTGCTCGAGCGCGGCGTCCTCCGGCCTGATCGGACGAACGTGCACGGACGTGCCGTCCGGCAGCGCGACATCGCCGATCAGCTCCACCGGATAGGGATGGATCGCCATGTGCGGATAGCCTCGCATCAGCCTCCGCTGCGGGTCGATGTCGAAGCGCGCGTCGCGGATCGCGAACCTGCCGCCAGCGGCGACCACCGCCTGCAGCGCGCCGCCTCGCACCCACGGCAGCATGCAGGCGAGCGCCGAGAGCCGCGTCAGCGCGTCGACGACGGCGTCGACGAGCGCCGGGTCGAGCACCCGCAGCGGATCGCCCGCGACGGCGCCCGCGAGCAGATCGGCGGCGAGGCGTGCGTTGATCGGAGGCAGCGCCAACGCGCGCCGCTGCACGAGCGACTGCGAGCGCGCGGGACGAACGAAGATCACCGGCCCGAAGCGCGGGTCGTCGTAAATCCCGAGTTCGACCGCCCCGGCGACTTCGCGCTGCGGCTTCGACGAGAAGCCGAAGGCGGCGAGGATCACACTGGCTTCGCTCGCATCGACGCTCGCGCGATCCTCCTCGGCAAGCTTCGCGCGCAGCGTTTCGAGCGGTGCGAGGTCCTGCGGTTGCGGTTCGGGCTGCGGCGGCGGAACTTCGAGCAGCAGCGCCTGATTGTTCCGATACTGGGCGAGGAAGGACAGCGCCTCGACCGCGGTTTCCGGCGTGTAGAAGTTGGAGACGCCGCCGGCATCGAGCGCATCCTGGACGTCCGGGCGCACGACGGCCCCGAGCCACGCCGCGAGGATCGGCTTCCTCTGCGCCGCAGCGACCGATGCGAGCGCGCGCGCAGCCTCGATCGCCGGCGTCACGGGACGCGGAACGTGCAACGCGACGACCGCATCGACGTTCGGATCCTCGGCCGCGATGCCGACCGCCTGGGCGAGGCGGTCGGGCGGCGAATGGCCCTGCACGTCGATCGGGTTTGCCACGGCCGCGCTTTCAAGCAGTCCGGCGAGCTTCGTCGCCGTGAGGCTCGTGAGATGCGCAAGGTCCAGGCCGCGGTCGAAAGCGCTGTCGGCAGCGAGGACGGCCGGCCCGCGGCCGTTCGACACGATCGCGATCCTGTCGCCGCCGGGAATGCGGCCGCGCGCGAGAATGCCCGCCGCGGCGAAAAGCTGCAGGTAGGTTCGCGCGCGCACCGTGCCGCAACGCATCAGCGCCGCGTCGAAGACGTCGTCGTGGGCGATTGCGGCCGCGGGCTCGAGCGAGCGACCCGCCCTCAGCACGACGACGGGCTTCGTGCGCGCAGCGGCCCGGAGTGCCGAGAGGAACGGGCGTGCGTCGCCGATTTCCTCGACGTGCACCAGGATGCCGTCCGTCTCGGAATCGAGCAGCAGCAGGTCGAGCAACTCACCGAAGCCGACATCGATGCCCCGGCCTACGGAGACCACGGCGGAAAAGCCGATGCGAATCGGCGTCGCGAAATCGAGCATCGCTGCGGCGACGGCACCCGATTGCGCAATGAGCGCAAGACGGCCCGGCACCGCCGTCGGCGCGCACCAGGTCGCATCGAGTCCCCTGGAAGGGCGAATCACACCGAGCGCGCCGGGACCGACGATGCGCACGTGCGCGCGCCTGGCGGCGTCCAGCAGATCGCTCGAACTTGCGGCCGCCGCTTGATCGTTCGAAGCATCGAGCGACGTGACGATCACCGCGATTTTCGTCGACTGCGCCGAGCCGATCACGTCGACCAGCGCATGCGGCGGCACCGCGATGAGGGCGAGATCGACCGGTGCGCCGATCGCGGCGAGCGACGGCCAGGCGCGGTGGCCCAGCACTTCGCGGTGAGCGGGATTGACGGGATAGACGCTGCCGCGGTAGGCACCGGCGAGCAAACGTTCGTAGACGATACGACCGAGCGAGCCCACGCGCTCGGATGCGCCGACGAGCGCAATCGATTCCGGCTGCAGCAGCGGACGCAGATGATGTTGCACGGGAGCGGACGATTCTAGCGGAACGATCGCCGATGGCTCGCGTTCGCCCGATCGCCTCGTTCGTCGTCCCGGCCGATCGCCTCGTCGTCCGTTAGACTCGCAGTCGCGACACCCCGGGGCCCGTAGCTCAGTCGGTTAGAGCAGGCGACTCATAATCGCTTGGTCGCTGGTTCGATCCCAGCCGGGCCCACCCTCGCGCTGGCGGCATTACTGCGGATAAAAGCCGGCACCGATGAGGCCCGGCGTTCGAAATGTTTGAAGCGATTCGTCGCCTTCGATGGCGACGGGGCGCGGCTCGAGCCGATTTCGTAGCGCCTCGACTTGCCAGTCGTTACCGCCGTCCCGCATCACCTCGCCGACAGATCGAACAGGCTCGTCGCGACGAGATCGAGCACGTCGGCGTCTTCGTGGTTCACGACGCGCCAGCGCCAGCGAACGATGCCAAGCGTCGCCTGCCGCTCCGAGCGCCGGACCTCCATCACTTCGCAGACGACGAACAGCGCGTCGCCGGGTCGCACGGGCGCGAGCCACTTGAGATAGTCGAGTCCCGGCGAGCCGAACGATTCGGATTCGCGCAACGCACCTTCGACGACGAGGCGCATCGCGATGCCGCATGTCTGCCAGCCCGACGCGATCAGCCCCTTCCAACGTCCGGCGTTCGCGCGCTCGACGTCGACGTGGAACCACTGCGGATCGTACTCGCGCGCGAACGCCAGGATTTCGGCTTCGCTGACGCGTGCCGGCCCGAACCGCAGCACGTGTCCGGCGCGAAAGTCGGCGAACTTCATCCCGCTCCGTGCACGCCGCGCGCCACGCGGAAACGTTCGATCTCTCGCTCGATCGCCGCGCGGTCGGTGATTCCCGCGGGCCGCGCCCTGGACGGCAGGCAGGAGACGAACGGCTGGAACCGCTCGAGGCTCACCTCGTAGAGCCGCCGCAGCTCGGGCAGCGGATCGGCGTGATCGTCGACGCGCAGGTCGAGCACGGGATAATCCTCGGCGGTCACGATCCGCAATGCGGCGCCCTGCT
>DATIEN010000109.1:0-3014 GCA_035455705.1 Casimicrobiaceae bacterium
GGCGAGAAGCCGGCCGCCCGCGACGCGCTCGCCGGCTGGCTCAGCGTCGAGCGTCCGGTCATGGTGCGCGTGAACGCCGCCGGCAGCGCCTGGTTCGACGACGACCTTCGCGCGTGCGCGCACGGCGCCGTCGCCGCGATCGTGTTGCCGAAGGCCGAGAGCGCCGACGAGGTTGCCCGTGTTGCGTCGGTTTGCGGCGCGCGGCCCGTTTATCCTCTCGTCGAGACCGCGCGCGGGATGTGGAACGTGGTTGCGGTCGCAGAGGCGCCGAACGTCAAGGCGCTTCTTTTCGGATCGCTCGACTATCAGTCGGATCTCGGGACCGGCGACGACGATCTGCTGTACGCGCGCTCGCGTTTGGTGCTCGCATCGCGCGTGGCCGGCATCGATGCCCCCGTCGACGGGATCACGCAGGCGGTCGACGACCTCGAGCTTCTGCGCCGCGATTGTCAGCGCGCGCGGCAACTGGGCTTCGCGGCCAAGCTTTGCATTCACCCGAGGCAGGTGGACGTCGTCAATCGATGCTTCGCGCCGTCCGCGGAGGACGTCGAATGGGCGAGGCGCGTCGTCGACGCCTTCGCGCGTTCGAACGGCAACGCCGCGTTGCTGGACGGCAAGATGATCGATACGCCGGTACTCGCACGGGCGGAAGCGATGCTCGCCGAAGCGCGGGAGCGCGGGGGCGACTGAAACGACGTTCGCGCGTCGCTTCACGGCCGCCAGAGTGCGACGGTCGCGATGTGGTGAGGGGGAATGTCGGTCGCGTGCAGCGTCCACCGCGCAGGATCGTAGCGATCGGGCCCGTCGCGCACGCGGCGTCCTTCGCAAAGGTCGACGTCGATCCGCGCGAACGGCGCCGACAGCGCGTCGCCGGTGGCCTTGCTCATCGCTTCCTTGCACGTCCAGAGGGTGAGCACCGCGCGACGCGCATCATCGGCGTGCATCGGCGCGAGGTGCGCCCGCTCCGCTTCGCTCAGGAACTTGCGGGCGATTCCACTCACGTTGATCGCGCGATCGCGCCGCTCGATGTCGACGCCTATGCGTCCCGCGTTCGTGAGGCCGATCAACGCGACGCCCGCGGTGTGCGAGACATTGAAGTCGAGTCGCGAGTCGCCGTCGAGTCGAGGGCGGCCGCGGACGCCGCGTACGATCGCGACCTCGCGCGGCGCGAGGCCGAGTGCTTCCGCGAGCACCGTGCGCAGCGCGGCGCGTCCGACGACGTATCGGTCGCGCAGGAACGGCACGCCGAACCGGGCGGCGCGCGCGCGCTCGGCGGCGGAAAGCATCTCGCTCCAGCAGCCGATCTGGTCCGCGCTCGCATCGAGCGTGCACCACCAAAGCTTCGTGCCCGGTACGTCGAAGGACAGTGCGTCGATGCGCGGCCACGCCGCGTTGCCGCAGCGGCGGTTCTCGTCTAAGCTCAAGCCATCACCTCGTTCGCAACCCCGACGCCCGCGTATCCGCGGGCGTGTCCGTTACGCTCAACCCGCGCGCTTGCGTCACGTCCTCAAGTTTCTCACGCGCCTGCCGCTGCCGCTGCTCTACGCGCTCGGTCACTTCGCCTACTTCGTCGCCTTCCACGTCTTGCGGTGGCACCGCGAGTTGGCCGCGCGCAACCTGGCGAACGCATTCCCGGAGAAATCGCCGGAGGAGCGGGAGGCGCTTTTGCGCCAATCGTTCGTCAACCTCGGGCAGACACTCGCTGAGACGTTCTGGGGATACGGGGCGAGCGCCGAGGACCTCGCGGCGCGGGTTTCGATCGAGAATCGCGACCTGATCGAGCGCTTCGTCGCGGAAAGGCGGCCCGTCGTGCTGCTGACGGCGCACGTGTGCAACTGGGAATGGTTGCTGCCGGCAGCGGGCGCGCAGTTCGGCATCCCGATAGACGCCGTCTACAAGCCGCTGCGCGTGCAGAGTCTCGATGCGTTCATCCGCGAGACGCGCAGCCGCTTCGGTGGGAAGCCGATACCGATCCAGTCGTTCCTGTTCGAGCTCATGCGCCGTGCAGGCGAGGCGCGCGCGTACGCGATGGTCGCGGACCAGACGCCGCCGCGCAACATGGACAAGCACTGGACCCGGTTCCTGAATCAGGACACGGCGTTCTTCACCGGCGCGGACAAGATCGCCCGCTTTCTCGATGCGCCGGTCGTCTACGTCGCCATGCGCCGCGTGAGCAAGGGCCACTACACGGTGCGCCTGCACGTGCTGGTCGAGCCGCCGTACGAGAACGACGACGATCTGCAGGTTGTCGAGCGCTACGCGCGTCGTCTCGAAGCAGAGATTCGCGACAATGCGGCCGACTGGCTGTGGGTCCACAACAAG
This sequence comes from Casimicrobiaceae bacterium, assembly GCA_035455705.1. Classification (GTDB taxonomy): domain Bacteria; phylum Pseudomonadota; class Gammaproteobacteria; order Burkholderiales; family Casimicrobiaceae; genus VBCG01. The sequence goes on from DATIEN010000109.1 coordinate 2,323, forward strand.
TGGAAATATCCGCGGCCTGCGCACGCTTGCGGTGATGCGCGTCGTTCGCGCCGCCGGACGCCGAAGGACGCTTCGACGGTGCCTTGAGTCGCGCCGAACGCGCCCGCGGCGTCAGCGTTGCGGCGTCGCTTCGACGGCGTGCGAAACGGCCGCGCACGGAGCGGAAATGAACTCGCGGCGAGGGCCTTTCGACGCCGCTTGCCGCTTGCTTTTCGTAGGCGGAAGTCGTATGATCGTCGCTCTTCCCGTTACACATTCTCCCCACGCAATTGCACGACAAGGGAGACGGCCGCTTGAAAACAATGGCAAGCGGCGCCATGTAGCGAGATCGCTCTTTAACAATTGGCAATCGATAGGTGTGGGTACTGAGGCGGGGGCCTCGGCGGCTGGTGCGGCGACGCGCGGGTGCCGGGGGTTTCCAAGGCCAGAAGTGCTCACACGACGCTAGTGCGGTTGGCGGGCGCGGTTTTTTCGAGCCGGGCGATGCCGACCGTGAAGCCGTCCATTGCTCGTCAAGGGGAGTGGATGGCGATGAGTCAAGTGAGTTGGAACTTTGTATTGAGATCGAACTGAAGAGTTTGATCCTGGCTCAGATTGAACGCTGGCGGCATGCTTTACACATGCAAGTCGAACGGGGTGCGGGGGCAACTTCGCATTCAGTGGCGAACGGGTGAGTAATGCATCGGAACGTG
>DATIEN010000110.1:0-22333 GCA_035455705.1 Casimicrobiaceae bacterium
CGCCCGGCGCCATCACGCAGATCCGCATGGATCACACGCATGCGCTGATGACGTTCCACAAGTATCACATCGACACCTCGCCCGGACGCAAGCGGGCGATCGTCGAGACGCTGTCGCTCGCGCTCACGATTCATGCGGCGCTCGAGGAGGAGATCTTCTATCCGGCGATGCGCAGCATCGATCCCGATCTCGTCGACAAGAGCATTCCCGAGCACGGCGAGATGACGCGGCTGATCGAGGAGCTGCACCGCCTGCGGCCAGAGGATCGCAGCTACGACGCGACGGTGATGGAGCTGATGCGCGACGTGCTGCGACACGTCGCCGACGAGGAGGCGAAGCTCCTGCCGGACGCGGAGCGCGTGCTCGGCGAGCGCCGCCTCGCCGAGCTCGGCGCGCAGATGACGCGCCGGCGCATGGAGCTCGCCGCCCCGCACATGCGCGACCTGGCGGTCGGCAATGCGCGAACCTTCCCGGGCGTTGCCCTGGCGTTCACCGGGCTGCTCGCCGTCGGCGGCTTGCTCGCCGCGCGGGCGATGACTCGCCCGTGGAACGGCGTGCAACGGCTCGCGCGGCCGGAACGGTTGCGCGCACTGACCGGCTGACGCTTTCGCCGCCGCCGCGCTCACGAACCGGGTTCGAAAACCGGGCGTTCGGGCGGTTTCCTGACGTCGCCGCGTCGAGCGGCGCGACGTTCATTGCAGGTTCGCGCCTCGCGCGCGAGCGTCACCGGCCGCGGCGGCGATGGATGCGCCGCTCGACCATTCGCAGCAGCACGTCGATCGCGAAGCCCACGATGCCGATCGCGATCATGCCGCTCATGACGATCGCGGTGTTGATGTTCGACTGTCCCTTCACGAGCAGGTAGCCGATGCCGCTCGAGGCGACGATCAGTTCGGCGCCGACCAGCGATTGCCATCCGAGGCCGGCACCGATGCGCAGTCCCGCGACGATCGACGGCACCGACGCCGGCAGCAGCACCTCGGCGATCATCCGCGCGTGGCTCGCGCCGAGCGTCTGCGCGGCTTCCACGAAGCGCGGCTCGACGTACTTGGCGCCGCGATACGCGTTGACGACGCAGGGAGGGAACGCACCGCTGAAGATGATCAGCACGGGCCCGCCGATGCCGGTGCCGAACCACAGGGCCGCGAACGGAACCCACGCGATCGGTGCGACGAAGCGCAGCGCGTCGAAGATCGGCGTGACGATCGCGTCGAGCGTGCGGAACCAGCCCATCGCGAGCCCGAGTGGTACGCCGACGGCGGCCGCCAGGCCGAAGCCCAGCGCGAACCGGCCGAAGCTCGATGCGAGATGCTGCTGCAGCGTGTAGCCGACGAACGGCGCGCGCGTGAGCGCGACGAACTGCTCCGCAACGGCGGGCGGCGTCGGGAGGAACTGCGCCGGCACTGCGCCGCTTATGGCGACAAGCCACCAGATGCCGAAAAACGCGACCAGCCCCGCCGCCGTCAGCGCGATCCAGCGTGACCAGGGCAGTGCCGCCGCGCCCGGCGTCATCGGATCTGCCGCCAAGGCATCGCGCGGCGCTCGACGAAGCCGAGCGCGACGGTCATCACGGCGGCGGTGAGCGCCACGGCGGCCATGCCGACGACGATCATCGCAGGGAAGATGTCGAGCGACGCCTGGTAGAGAACGTGCCCGAGTCCCGCGATCGCGCCGATCAGCTCGCCGGCCACGAGCGTGGTCCAGCACGCCTGCAGCGAAAGCCGCAATCCGCCGAAGATCATCGGCATGGCCCCGGGTATCAACACTTCGCGGACGAAGAGTCTCCGCGGCACCCCGAGCATGCGCGCCGCTTCGACCAGGTACGGCTCGATCGCGCGCACGCCGCTGTAGCTGTTGATGACGGCCGGCACGAACGCGGCGAACCAGATGATCAGCACCTTCGCGCCGTCACCGAGGCCGAGCCAGACGATGGCGAGCGGGATCCACGCGAGCGGAGGAATCGGCCGGATCAGCAGGAACGCCGGATTGACGAACGCTTCGAACGAGCGGCTCGCGCCCATCGCGAGGCCGAGCGGAACGCCGGCGAGCGTCGCAGCGAAGAAGCCCAGCAGAACCAGCTTGACGCTGTGCAGGACGTGTTCCCACAGCCGCGCGTCGGCGTAGCCGGTGACGCTGATCTGGACCAGCGCGTCCCACACCTCCGGGAGCGACGGGAAGCGGCCGGGGCTGATCGCGTGCGTAAGCGTCGTCAGCACGTACCATGCGACGAACAACATGCCGAACGTCGCAACGCCGACGACGACCGGCCCGCGCGCGCGAAGCGAGCGGCGCGACCGGCCGGCGGCTGCCGGCCGTGTCACGGCGAGGGCCACCTCGGTACGTCGATCAGTCGGCGCGGTTCGCGTACGCCTTGAGCTTCGGGTCGGCGTCGACCATCTTCATGTACTTGTCGTCGATGAACGCGCTCGCCTCGGGCGCTTTCGGGAACGTGCCGTTCGCCTGCATGAACGCGCCGATCTTCGTGAACCAGTCGTCGACCTCCGACTTGCCGCCGGAGCCACGATTCATGATCCGAAGCTGGCCGGCGAGGTCGTAGGTCGGACGTGTCGAGAACTCTTTCTTCATCGACGCCTCGCTGATCGTCACGCCGCCCTGCTCGTAGAACTTCTTCATCATCGCGATGGCCTCCGGCTGATGCGCGTTCAGCCACTTCCATCCGCGCAGGTAAACCGCAAGGAACTTCGCGACGTTCTCCGGGTGCTCCTTCGCGTAATCCTCGCGCACGATGATCGCGCCGGGGACGGCGGCGCCCGCGTCCTTGCCCGAGCAGATCTGCTTCGCGCCCGTCTTCTCCTCCATCGTGTACGTATTCGGCGCCCACAGGCCCCCGAGATCGGCGTTGCCGCTCGACATTGCCGACATGATCTCAGCCTGTCCCATGCTCTTGATCGTCACGTCGGTCTTCTTGAGGCCCCACTTCGCGAGGCACGACTGCACCGCGTAGTCGCCGGTCGAGTTCGCGGTGAGGACGATCGTCTGGCCCTTGACCGACGCCGGATTCTTCTCGAAGCCGGCGGCGCTCTTCCCCGTCGCGACCACGGCGTTGCCGTCGGACTCGTCGTTGCTGATGCCGATCGTGACGAGGCTGTAGCGCGCCGCGCCGAGCACCGCGGGCACCGAGCCCAGCGCGCCGACGTCCCAGGACTTCGACGCCGAGGCCGCGATCTGCGGCACGCCGGCCGGGAACGTGCTGAAGACCGGCTTGAGGCCCATCTCCGCGTACCAGCCCTTCTGCTCGCCCGCGTAGAACGGCAACGCCCAGTAGACGGCCGGCTGGTAGCTGATCTTGATTTCCGTGAGCGGCTGCGCTTTCGCTCCTGCGGTGGCACTGCCGAGTGCGATGCCGGCCATCAGCACGAACAACGATTTCCTCATCATCCGATCCTCCTCGGTTTAGGTTGCAAGCGCCGCCTCGGCGTCCTGCTGCTCGCGCAGCATGCGCCAGATACGCGTGCGCAGGTGCACGAACGACTCCTGGTCCATCACTTCCTCGGTGCGCTCGAAACGGTCCCAGCGCTCCGCCTTGCGCACCGGCGCCACGTCGACGATGTCGCGAATCCTGCCCGGACGTCGCGTCATCACGACGACGCGATCGGCGAGGAACACCGCCTCGTCGACGGCGTGCGTGATGAACAGCACCGTGCGCGGGTTGACGCGCGCGAGCTTGATCAACTCCTCCTGCATCACCACGCGGGTCTGCGCGTCGAGCGCGCCGAACGGCTCGTCCATCAGCAGCACGTCGGGGTCGAGCACGTAGCTTCGCGCGATGGCGACGCGCTGCTGCATGCCGCCCGAGAGCTGGTGAGGATACGCGGATTCGTAGCCCTGCAGACCCATCAGCTCGACCTGGCGCGCGATGCGCTCGCGGCGCGTCGCCTGCGGCATGCCTTTGCTGCGCAGACCGAAGTCGATGTTCTCGTAGACGCTTTTCCAGGGAAATAGCGCGAACTGCTGGAAGACGACGGCGCGGTCGGGGCCCGGATGCGTGACAGGCGCGCCGCCGACGCTCACCGTCCCCGACGTCGGAAATTCGAGCCCTGCGGCCATCCGCAGGCACGTCGTCTTGCCGCAGCCGGAAGGGCCGACGAGCGCGACGAACTCGCGGTCGCGCACCTCGAACGAAATGCGATCGAGCGTGAGGAAATCGTTGCCGTCGCGCTCGAACACGCGGGTAACGTCGCGAAAGGCGATGTCGCTCATGTCAGGCGGACCGCTTCATCTCACGGCCGAAGAACGATTTTCGCGGCCGCCGCGCGGCCTTCGTGAAGATCGCGGAACGCGCCCGCGCCGTCGGCGAGCCGGCGCTCCTCCACCCAGCCAAGGTCGCCGAACGCGCCGTCGTGCAGCGCGTGCGCGGCGGCACGAAGGTCGGGCGTCGTGTACGTGTACGTGCCGATCAAGGTGATCTCGGCGAGCGTGAGCTTGCGCATGTCGATCGGACTCGCCCCGTCGGCGAGCCCGATGTGCACGACGACACCGCCCGGCCGGACGGCGGCGAGCGCGGCATCCCGCGTCGCCTTCGCGCCGACGGCGTCGACGACGAGATCGAACGCGTTCGTGTCGGGCGACGCGCTCGCCGGATCGTAGACGCGCGCGCGCGTCGCCGCCTCGAGCGAGCGTCGCCGCAACGCATTCACCTCGCCCACCGCCACGTCGCGGACACCGTGGTGCGCGAGGAGCAGCGTCGCAAGCATGCCGATTGCGCCACCGCCCAGGACGAGCACGCGCGCTTCGGCGAGCGGACGCACGAGTGCGCGCGCCGCGATGTGGACCGCGTGCAGCGCGGTCGCGGCCGGCTCGGTCAGCGCCGCACGCCGGGCCTCCATGCCGGAGGGCAGATCGATCACGCTCGCGGCCGCCGTCGAGACGAATTCGGCGAAGCCGCCGGGACGCGTCATGCCGATCATCGTCCGGTCCGCGCAAAGGTTGTCGCGGCCCTGCCGGCAATAGTCGCAGGTGCCGCACGTGATGAGCGGGTTCACGGTCACGCGACGGCCGGCGCCGGGCCCTTCGACGATCGTGCCGGCAAGCTCGTGGCCGAGGATCAGCGGCGGATTGCGGCGCGGATCGCGGCCGTGATAGGCGTGCATATCCGAGCCGCAGATGCCGACGGCTTCGACGCGGATCAGCACCTCGCCCTGCCCGTGCGCCGCATCGGCTTCCTCGCGATAGACGACCTCGTTCGGCGCGGTGTAGACGAGCGCTTTCATCGTCGGTCGTTCACGCGCACGCGTCGAGCACCGGGTCTCGCTTCATCCGGCGGAGAATCCACCGTCGACGAAGATCGTCTGCCCGGTCACGTAATCCGAGGCGCGGCTCGCGAGGTAGAGCACCGTGCCCGCAAGGTCGGGTAGCTCGCCGTTGCGGCCGACGAACGTGCGCGCCGCGTTCGCCTGCCATTTGACCGGATCCGACGCGACGGCCGCCGTGAGGGGCGTCGCGAAGAACCCGGGCGCAATCGCGTTCGCGTTGACGCCGTGGCGCGACCAGGCCTCCGCCTGGGCGCGCGTCAATTGCATGATGCCGCCCTTCGACGCGCCGTACGCGCCGCTGTTCGCGAACGCCCGCACGGACTGCAGCGACGCGATGTTGACGATGCGTCCCCATCCGCGCGCGATCATCGCGGGAGCGAGGCGCTGGGACAGGAAGAACGGCGCGTCGAGGTTGATCCGCATCGTGCGATCCCAGTCCTCCGCCGTCAGCTCGAGCATCGGCTTGCGGATGTTGATCCCGGCGCAGTTGACGACAATGTCCGGTGCGCCGAACGCTTGCGGCGCCGCGTCCGCGCATCGAAAAAGCGCCGCCCGGTCGCCCAGGTCGCACGGCAGGATCGCGGCTTCGCCGCCCGTCGCGGCGATTGCCGCGCGCGCCGATTCGAGCTCGTCCTCGCGCCGCGCGACGAGCACGACGCGCGCGCCCGCCCCGGCCAATGTCGTCGCGATTGCACGCCCGATCCCCGAGCTCGCGCCGGTGACGAGCGCAACGCGCCCCTCGAGCGCAAACATGGCTGGCAAGGGCATTGGCTACGTCGTGACCGGCGCGCCCTTGTCGAAGCGCTCGTCCGGAAAATACTTGTGGAGCCGATCGTCGGCGGTGCGCGCATGCGCCTCCATCCCCTCGAGCCGCGAGATGCGCGCCGTCACCTGCGCGATTCCCTTCGCGGCGTCGCGCGTCATCCGCTGCCACGTGAGCGGCTTCATGAACTTGTGCACGGACAGGCCGGCGGAATATCGCGCGGCGCCTTTCGTCGGCAGGATGTGGTTGGGACCGGATGCCTTGTCGCCGAATGCGACGGTCGTCTCTTCGCCGAGGAAAAGCGAGCCGTAGCACGTGAGCCGCGCAAGCCACCCGTCGAGGTCGCGCGCGTGGACCTCGAGGTGCTCCGGCGCGTGACGATCCGAGATCGCCGCCGCTTCTTCGCGCGTGTCGCAGACGACGATCTCGCCGTAGTCGCGCCACGCGGCGCCCGCAGCATCGCGCGCCGTGGGCGGCAGCCGCTCGATCAGCGTGGGAACCGCTTCCATCACCGATTGGGCGAGCGCTCGCGACGTCGTGAAGAGCCATGCCGGGGACTCGTGGCCATGCTCGGCCTGCCCGACCAGGTCGGACGCAACGAGCGCCGGATCGGCGCTGTCGTCGGCGATGACCGCCACTTCCGACGGACCGGCGAAGACGTCGATGCCCACCTTCCCGAACAGCATTCGCTTCGCCTCGGCGACGTACTTGTTGCCTGGACCGACGACGATGTCCGCGGGCTTTCCGGAGAAGAGTCCGTAGGCCATCGCCGCGATCGCCTGCACGCCGCCGAGTGTCATCACGACGTCCGCGCCAGCGACCTTCATCGCGTACAACACCTCCGGATGCACGCCTTCGCCCTTGTACGGCGTCGAGCACGCGACGACCGTCGGCACGCCGGCCGCCTTCGCCGTCGCGATGCTCATGTACGCCGACGCGATGTGCGCGTAACGCCCGGTCGGGACGTAGCAGCCGGCGACGTTGACGGGCACGAGGCGCTGGCCGGCGACGAGACCGGGCTCGATCTCGATCGCGAAATCCCGGATCGACGCGCGCTGCGCATCGGCGAAACGTCGCACGCGCTCCGTCGCGAATTCGATGTCGCGCCTGACCGATCCCGGCACGGCGCGCGTGCGCCGCTCGATCTCGTCGGGCGACACGACGATGTCGCCGGTCCAGCCGTCGAGTCGCGCCGCGTATTCGCGTACCGCCGCTTCGCCGCGCGCCTCGATGTCGGCGAGCATTTCGCCGGCCACTTTCTGCGCCGTCCCCGACTCGGTGTCGGGCGTCTTGCTGGCCTTCTTCAGGTACTCGATCATCGAACGATTCTCTTCGGCGCTTGGCAAGCCGCGTCGATCCTACCGCATTTCGATCGCGACGCCCGGGAGCGGCGCTCGCTCAACGGTAGCCCGCCGCCTGCAGCTCGAAGAGCTCGGCGTAGCGGCCGTTCTGGCGCAAGAGCTCGTCGTGCGTGCCGATCGCCTCGATCGTGCCTTCGGCGAGCACGACGATGCGGTCCGCCATGCGCACGCTCGAGAAACGATGCGAGATCAGCACCGCCGTCTTGTCGCGCGCGAGTTCCTTGAACCGCCTGAATACCTCGTACTCGGAACGCGCGTCGAGGGCGGCGGTCGGCTCGTCGAGGATCAGCACCGACGCGTCGCGCATGTAGGCGCGCGCGATCGCGATCTTCTGCCATTCGCCCCCCGACAGGTCGACGCCGCCACGGAAGAGCTTGCCGATCACCTGCTCGTAGCGTTCCGGCAGTTTCGCGATGACCTCGTCGGCGAGGCTGCGGTGCGCGGCGTCGACGATCCGTGGGCGGTCGTCGCGGGCCTCGATGCGGCCGACCGCGATGTTGTCGGCGGCGCTCAGGTGGTAGCGGACGAAATCCTGGAAGATGACGCCGACGTTCGATCGCAGCTCGGCAAGGTCGTAGTCGCGCAGGTCGCGGCCGTCGAGCAGGATCCGCCCTTCGTCCGGATCGTAGAGGCGCGCGAGCAGCTTCACCACCGTCGTCTTGCCGGCGCCGTTCTCGCCGACGAGCGCCAGCACCTCGCGCGCATGCAGCGTGAAATTCACGTGGCGGACCGCCCAGCGCTCGGCGCCCGGGTAGCGGAAGCCGACGTCGACGAATGCGAAGCCCTCCCGGATCGGAGACGGAAACGCAATCGGATTGGGCGGCGACACGATCTCGGGCCGGATCTCGAAGAACGAGAAAAGATCGTCGAGATACAGTGCCTGCCCGGCCACCTGCGAGAAGCCCGTCAGCAGATCCTCGAGCAGGTTGCGAAGACGGCGGAACGATCCCGCGAGGAACGTGAGGTCGCCGATCGTGAACTCGCCGTGCAGCGTCCGCCAGACGATGTAGGCGTAGGCGACGTAGTAGGCGATCGTGCCGAGCGCGGTCAAGACGCTGCCGAGGCTCGCGCGGCGGACCGCCAGCGCGCGATTGGCGTCGTAGAAGCTCGACGACAGCGCGCGATAGCGGTCGATCAGAAAGGCATTCAGCCCGAAGATCTTCACTTCCTTCGCCGTCTCGACGCTCGCGCCGGTGCGCCGGACGTAGTCGAGCTCGCGGCGCTCGGGCGTGCGCGCGTAATTCAGCGAATAGGTCTGCGCGTTGAAATGCGCCTCCCCGACGAAGGCCGGCACGAGCGCGATCGCCATCAAGACGATGAGCCATGGCGCGTAGACGAAGAGGCCGGCGCCGAAGCTCGCGATCGTCACGACGTCCTGCGCCTGTCCGAAGAGCTGGCCGAGCAGCGACATGCGCCCGGCCGCCTGTCGGCGCGCGCGCTCCAGGCTGTCCTGCAGCTCGCTGTCCTCGAAGTCCTCGAGATCGAGCGTCGCGGCGTGTGCCATGAGCCGCAGGCTCGTCTCGTTGCCGAACTTCTCGGAAAGCAGCGAGTCGAGGAGCGAAACGGCGCGCCCCAGCACGTCGGAAAGGACGGCGAGCCCGAACTCGATCGCGAGCAGCCACGCAATGCGGTGGAGCACGCCGCTCGCGAACCATTCGCGCAGATCGTCGCCGGGATGCGGCGCCTTCGACAGCAGCACCACCTCGTCGATGATCAGCTTGCCGACGTAAAGGGTGGCGACGGGCAGCAGCGCGCGAACGATGCGCAGCAGCGCCTCGGCTGTCATCATCGGCGCGCTCGTCCGCCAGACGAGCGCCAGGAACGGGGGGATGTTGCGCAGGCCGCTCATACGCTCGCGCAACGACCGGCGCTCGACGTGCGGAACGCGCTCGGCTGCGCTCGGCTTGACCCGATCGCCTCCCGGCGACTTCGGCGTGCGGCCGCCCATCGTGTAGTTGCGGGGCATCGGGCTATTGTGCCCCGGACTTTTCGGCGCGGCCCGGCTGTCCAAGCGTTTCACGTGTCCACCAGGCGAGGCGAGCATGTCGATCGAGGCAGTGAACCCGGCGACCGGCGAGGTCGTGGCGACGTACGACGAGATGACGGCGCAAGCGGTCGCCGGCATCGTCGATTCCGCGCACGCGGCGTTCTCCGAATGGCGGCGTGCGTCGTATGCCGACCGCGCCCTGCCGATGCGCCGGGCGGGGGAGATCCTGCGTCGCGATGCGCGCGAGTTCGCTCACCTGATGGCGCGCGAGATGGGCAAGCCGGTTCGCGACGGCATGGCCGAAGCCGAGAAGTGTGCGACGGCCTGCGATTACTTCGCCGACAACGCGGCGAAGTTCCTGGCGCGCGAGAAGGTCGCGACCGGTGCGCGCGCGAGCTTCGTCACCTTCAATCCCCTCGGCGTCGTGCTCGCCGTGATGCCGTGGAACTTCCCGTTCTGGCAGGTCTTCCGCTTCGCCGCGCCCGGCCTCATGGCCGGCAACGCCGCCGTGCTGAAGCACGCGTCCAACGTGCCGGGCTGCGCGCTCGCCATCGAGCAGATCTTCGAGCGTGCCGGGTTTCCGCAGAACCTGTTTCGTACGCTGATGATCGGCAGAGGCGGTCGACGCCGTGATCGAGCACCCGCGGATCCGTGCGGTTACCCTCACCGGGAGCGCGCGGGCGGGAAGCGCCGTGGCCGCGAAGGCGGCGAAGCTTCTCAAGAAGACGGTGCTCGAGCTCGGCGGCAGCGACCCGTACCTCGTGCTCGAGGACGCCGACCTCGATGTCGCGGCGCAAGTCTGCGCGAAGGCGAGACTCGTCAACGCCGGGCAAAGCTGCATCGCCGGCAAGCGGTTCCTGGTCGTCGAGCCGGTGCGCGAGGAGTTCGAACGGCGGTTCGTCGCGCGCATGGCGGACGCGAAGATCGGCGATCCGATGGACGAGTCGACGCAGATCGGTCCGATGGCGCGCCGTGACCTGCGCGAGACGCTGCAACAGCAGGTCGACCGCAGTATCGGGCTGGGGGCGCGCTGCCTCCTCGGCGGCTCGATTCCCGCCGGTCCCGGCGCCTTCTACCCGCCGTCGGTACTGAGCGACGTGCGCGCCGGCATGCCGGCATTCGACGAGGAGACGTTCGGTCCGGTAGCCGCCATCGTTCCGGTCGCCGACGAGGCGCAAGCGGTGGCGTTGGCGAACGCATCGGCGTTCGGCTTGGGCGGCGGCGTCATCACGCGCGACGCGGCGCGCGGCGAACGCATCGCCGCCGACCTGATCGAAAGCGGCTGCGTGTTCGTCAATGACGCCGTGCGCTCCGATCCGCGGCTGCCGTTCGGCGGGGTCAAGGAAAGCGGTTACGGACGCGAGCTTGCGGCCTACGGCATCCGCGAGTTCGTGAACATCAAGACGGTCGTCGTCGCTTGACGCGAAATGCGCCCGCCAGTAGCGTCGGCGTCATGATCGCGGTCCGTGGACGTGCGGTTGGATGGCTGGTCGCGGCGATGCTCGCGGGCGGCGTGTCGCCGCTCTTGGCCGCGGACCCGGCGAAGGTGTTGCACGTCGCGCTGGTCCGGGCTGAGACCGGGTTCGACCCGGCGCAGGTGAACGAGGTGTATTCGGGCGCCGTGATCGCGGCCATCATGGAGCCGCTGCTGACGTTCGACTATCTCGCGCGGCCGGTCAAGCTCGCGCCGCTGACCGCGCAAGCGCTGCCCGCCGTCAGCGACGACGGCAGACGCTACACGTTGAATCTCAGGAAAGGCGTCTACTTCGCAAGCGACCCCGCGTTCAAGGGCAAGCGGCGCGAGCTGACCGCTGCCGATTACGTCTACGCGATCAAGCGTCTCGTGGATCCCGCCAACCGCTCGCCGAACGCGTTCTACGTCGAAGGCAAGATCGCCGGGCTCGACGCGCTCGTCGCGAAGGCGAAGCAGAACGGTGGCCGCTTCGACTACAACGCGCGCGTCGCCGGCCTCGAGACACCGGACCGCTACACGCTGCGCATCACGCTGACGCACAGCGATTACACATTCGCGCAGGTGCTCGCGCTGCCGGCGTTGTCGGCCGTCGCGCGCGAGGTCGTCGAAGCCTATCCGACGGATCTTGCGGCTCATCCGGTGGGAACCGGTCCGTACGTGCTGAAGGAGTGGGTTCGCGCATCGAGGATCGTGCTCGAGGCCAATCCCGGCTTCCGCGAGACCACGTGGGATTTCGAGCCGGGCGACGATCCCGGCGACAGGGCGATCGCGGCCCGGATGCGCGGCGTGAAGATGCCGCAGGTCGGAACAATCGAGATCAGCGTGATGGAGGAGCCGCAGTCGAGCTGGCTCGCGTTCAAGCGCGGCGAGCTCGACATCCTCAACGTGCCGGCCACGTTCGCGCCGATCGCGCTGCCTCACGGCAAGCTCGCGCCCGATCTCGTCAAGCAGGGCGTCTACCTGTCGCGGATCCTGCTTCCCGCGATCAATTACACCGCTTTCAACATGCGCGACCCGGTGATCGGCGGGCTCGCGAACGACAGGATCGCGCTGCGCCGGGCGATCACGATGGCGTACGACATCGACGCCGAGGTGAACGTGATCCGCAAAGGGCAGGCGCAGGCGTTGTCGATGCCGATTCCGCCCGGCGTCGCCGGTTACGATCCGCACTATCACGGCGCGCTCAAGCACGACCGGGGCGAGGCCAATGCGCTGCTCGACCGCTTCGGTTACCGAAAGGGTGCCGACGGCTATCGAAGATTGCCGGACGGCAAGCCGCTCGTCCTGCACTACGCGAGCCAGACCGATGCGCTGGCGCGCGAGTTCGACGAGCTCTGGCAGCAGGCGATGGATGCGCTGCGCATCCGGCTCGTGATCGACAAGGGCAAGTTCAGTGACCAGATCCGCGAAGCCATCGCGTGCCATCACCAGATGTGGAGCTACGGCTGGATCGCCGACTACCCGGACGCCGACAATTTCATGCAGTTGCTCTACGGCGGCAACGTCGGTCAGAGCAACGTCGCCTGCTACAAGTCGCCGACGTACGACGCGCTCTACGAGCAGTCGCGGCTCATGCCCGACTCGCCCGCGCGCGATCGTCTCTACGAGCAGATGACGCGACAGTTCGAAGCCGACACGCCGTGGCGCCTCGGCACCGCGCCCTACCAGAACTCGCTCGTGCGTGCGCGCGTCGTCGGGTACAAGGCGCACCCGGTGCTGCTTGCCGACTGGATTTACGTGGACATCGAGCCGAGAAAGCCGTGACCGTTTTCGCTTAATTGCCCAGAATCATCCGCGCTCCGCGCTCGCCGATCATCAACGACGCGGCATTCGTGTTCGCCGACGTCACCTTCGGCATCACGGAAGCGTCGACGACGCGCAACGCCTCGACGCCGCGCACGCGAAGCTGCGCATCGACGACGGCCCCTTCGTCATCGTCGCCGCCCATCCGGCACGTGCCGACGCAATGGAACACCGTGCCGCCCGCGCGGCGGGCGAAGTCGAGCAGATCCCCGTCGCTCTTCGCGCCGGGTCCCGGCAGCATCTCGGCCTCGTAGAGGTCGCGAAACGACGGCTGGCCATAGATCTCGCGCAGCATCCGGATGCCCGCGACGAGCGTCCTGCGGTCGGCGTCCGCGCTCAGGTATCGCGGCTCGATCGTCGGCGCTTCCGCGGGATCGGTCGAGCGGATCGCGAGCCGGCCGCGCGAGGCCGGGTGGCATTGCCACACGGCCGCCGTGAAGCCCGAGTAGGGATGCAACGGGTCACCGGGCTTGTCGACGGAAAGCGGCATCACGTTGAACTGGATGTCGGGACGCCCGCCGACCGCGTGCTCGGTGCAGGCGGCGCCGCCTACCTGCCCCGCACCGACGGTCAACGGACCCGAGCGACGAAACAACCATTCGGCGCCCATGCCGGCGAGCTTGAGCGGATTGCGCACGTCGTCGTTGAGCGATACGCGCTTGCGCAGCCTCACGATCGTGCGCGCCTGGTAATGGTCCTGCAGGTTCTCTCCCACGCCCGGCAGCGCGGCAACCACGGGTATGCCGAGCGCGCCGAGCAGGTCCGGTGCACCGATGCCGGAGAGCTGCAAGAGCTGTGGCGACTGAATCGCGCCGGCGCAGAGGATCACTTCGCGCGTCGCGCGTGCGCTCGCGATGCCGCCGTCGCGCTTCCATTCGACGCCCACGGCACGCGCGCCGTCGAACACGACTCGCGTGACGAGCGAGCGCGGCACGATCGTCAGGTTCGGCCGGCGCGCGACCGGCCGGAGAAACGCGACCGCCGCGCTCTGCCGCCAACCGTCCTCGATGCTCAACTGATACGACCCAACGCCGTAGGTCGTCGCGCCGTTGAAATCCGGATTGCGCGGCAGCCCGTACTCGACGCCCGCTTGCACCCATGCGTTGCAGCAGGCGTGATCGTTGCGCAGGTCGGACACGCCGAGATCGCCGGATGCGCCGTGGTACGCGCTCGCACCGCCCGAGTAACGCTCGAAGCGCTTGAAGTCCGCCAGCACGTCGACGTAGCGCCAGCCTCGGGCGCCCTGTGCCGCCCAGTCATCGAAGTCCTCGTGCTGGCCGCGGATGAAGATCAAGCCATTGATCGACGACGAGCCGCCGATCACGCGTCCCCGCGGCCACACGATGTTGCGGCCGGCCGTGCCGTCCGAGGGGACCGTGTCGAAGAGGCGCGAGAACCGCGTGTCGTAAATCGTGCGGAAGTAGCCGACCGGCAGGTGCAGCCAGAAATTGCGATCCGGACCGCCGGCTTCGAGCAGCAGGACGCGGGTCTGCGGATCGGCCGACAACCGGTTCGCGACGACGCAGCCCGCCGAACCGGCGCCGACGATCAGATAATCGTACGCGCCGGCTGGCTCCGCCATCGCCTGCGCCGCCTCAGGCCTTGATCGTGTCGAGGTACAGCTTCGGATCGAAGTACCTCGACGCGGGCACCGGGTTCTGGATGCCGCCGAAGCGCACGAAGAAGTCGGTCACCTGTTGCAGCCACTTCGTGACCGTGCCGTCCGCGTAGAGCTTGCGCCAATCGTGCGAGGTGAACATTTTCTGCGCCGTGAACTGCTCCTTGAGATCGGCGAGCGGCACCTGTTCGTAGTGCTTCTTCTGCAGCGCCTCGAGTGCGGCGTCGGCGTTCGCGATCATGTAGTCGTTGGCCTCGGCCCACGCGCGGATGATGTTCGCGCAGGCCTCGCGGTTCTTCCCGTAGTAGTCGTCGCGCGTCGCCCAGCCGTCGACGATCGCCGCCTGCGGGTAATACTTCGAGGCGTCCGACAGCATCTTCGCGTCCTTCACCTTTTCCTTCACCGGAATGTTGAAGGGCACCCATAGCGCGACCGCTGGCACGGCGCCGGAGATGAACGAGGTGACCGCCTCCGACATCCGCTGGTTGACGACCTGCACGTCCTTCGGATCGATGTCGTTCGCGCGAAGCGCGGTGTCGAGGAACACGTGCGCGGTGGTGCCCGTCGTCGTCGAGATCTTCTTGCCTTTCAGATCGGCGAACCTCTTGATCTCGTCGGAGTGCACCCACAGCTGCGCCGTCGCGAACTCGATGTCGTTGACGAGGAACATCTTCCCCTGTCCTCGCGCCGGGAAGTTCGAGATCACGGCGCCCGTCACGAGCATCTCGATGCTGCCGCCGATCATCGCCTGAAAGAGCTCGAGACCCGTCGTGAACTGCACGAGGTCGAGCTCGACGCCGTGCTTGGCGAAGCTGCCGCGGTCGATGCCGGTCCAGATCTGGCCGTCGACGGCGAGCGTGTGCAGGTAACCGACCTTGATCCTGGTCCTGCTCTGCGCGATCGCCGGTGCGCCGAGGACGCCGGCGCCGATGCTGACCGCGGCACTCGTTTGCAGGAACTTTCTGCGATTGATGCTCATGCTCTCCTCCTCGTGGTTCGACTTGAAATAACCGATCGGGACCGGCGACGCCGATCGACGGTCGGACGGAC
Source organism: Casimicrobiaceae bacterium (assembly GCA_035455705.1). Classification (GTDB taxonomy): domain Bacteria; phylum Pseudomonadota; class Gammaproteobacteria; order Burkholderiales; family Casimicrobiaceae; genus VBCG01. The sequence continues at coordinate 15,330 of DATIEN010000110.1, forward strand.
CGCCATCAGCCGGCCTGCCAAGCGCCGGCCGACCCCAGTTGCGCCTGTGCCGCGTACTCCTTCATCACGAGTTCGCGAATGTGCGCGCGCAGCTCGCTGAACCCGCGCGCCTCGTGCAGCGAATCGGATCGCGGATACGAAAACGGGACGTCGATCTCCTCGCGGATCCGCGTCGGCCGAGCGCTCATGACGATGATCCGCGACGCGAGATAGATCGCCTCCTCGACCGAATGCGTGATCAGCATCACGGTCTTCCCTTCCGTCGCAAGCACCTCGAGCAGCAGGTCCTGCATCGCCGTGCGTGTCTGCGCGTCGAGCGCCCCGAAGGGCTCGTCCATCAGCAGGAACTGCGGCCGCACCGCGTACGCGCGCGCCAGCGCGAGCCGCTGGCGCATGCCGCCCGACAGCGTCTTCGGCCACGCTTCGGCGAAATCGGTGAGGCCCATCAACTTCATGTAGCGCGCGCAGATCTCCTCGCGCTCGGCCGCTCCGGCGCGATTGGCCGCGAGGGTGAGCCCGAACGCGATGTTCTGCCTCACCGTGAGCCAGGGGAACACGCCGTATTCCTGGAAGATGACGCCGCGATCGGGTCCCGGTCCCTCGATCGGCTTGCCGTCGAGCAGCACGCGCCCGCGGGTCGGCCGCACGAAGCCGGCGACCATGTTCATCATCGTCGTCTTGCCGCATCCCGACGGCCCGATGATCGCCACGAAATCGCCGTCGCCGATCGCGTACGAGACGTCGTCGACGACGCGCATCGATCCCTGCCGCGAGGCAAATTCCATGCAGACGTGGTCGAACACGATTCGCGGCCGTGTCATCTTGACGGGAACGGGTGCGCGCTGGGTGCGACGCCGGGTGTCACGCGTACCACCGGCGCCTGCAAGGCCATGAGACGGGAAATCACGCGATCCGCTCCTGCCACGCCACGAGGCGCCGCGCGACGGCGCGAAGCGCGAGATCCATCACGAGCGCGATCACCCCGATGCAGATGATGCCGACGTAGATGATGTCGAGCTGGAAGAACGACGACGCGTTCTGGATCAGCGCGCCGAGTCCCTGCTGGGCCGCGATCAGCTCGGAGGCGACGAGCGTCGCCCAGGCGACGCCGAGCGCGACGCGCAGCGCGGTCAGCAGGTGCGGCACGGTAAGCGGCACGATCACTTTGCGGAAGATCTCCGCGTCGGTGGCGCCGAGCGTACGCGACACGCGCACGTAGATGGGGCTGATCTGCGCGATGCCCTCGTACATCACGATCACCCCGGCGAAGAACGACGCGTAGAACAGGACCACGATCTTCGCGAGCTCGCCGATGCCGAAGTAGACGATGACGAGCGGGATCAGCGCGATCGGCGGCAGTGCACGGAAGAAGTTCATCAGCGGATCGATGAACGTGCGCACGCTGCGGTACCAGCCCAGCACGAATCCGACCGGGACCGCGAGCGCCGTGCCGAGCGCGACCCCGACGACCACGCGCTCGGTCGACATCAGGATGTCGAGCGGCAGGCGCGCCGTCGTCAGCAGTTCCCAGAAGCGCCAGGCGACGTGGTGCGGCGTCGGCACGAGCGACGGGTTGACGAGGCCCGAATACGCGATCGCGTACCAGATGCCGATGACGACCAGCCAGGGCAGGACGATCAGGGCGGCGCGACGGAGCACGATCATCGGTCGTCTCGCCCGCCGCACGCCTTCGCGCACGGGGCGGGAACGGGGCATGCGCGCGGGCGCCTCGGAATGCGCGTACGGCGATTGCATGCGGCAAGGACCAAAAGTACTATAGATAGGACCTTATGCACAAGCGTCCTGCCGTCGGCGAAGCGACGCTGTTCCGCGACAGCCCGGTTCCCCGCTATGCGCAGCTCGCCGACGTGTTCCGGCAGCGGATCGCGCGCAACGTCTGGCCCCCGGGCACGAGGCTGCCGACGCTCGAGGCGTTGATGGCCGAGTTCGACGTCGCGCGCGTCACCGTGCGGCAGGCGATGGAGATGCTGGCGCGCGACGGTCTCGTGTCCGCCGAGCGCGGCCGGGGAACGTTCGTCACCGCGCAACCGGTCCGCGACAAGCGGTTGCTTTTGCACACCAGCCTGCAGGCGCTCGCCGACGTCTACCGTGACGACACGCCGAACCTGACGCTGATCGAGGAGGCGGCCGCGACACCGCGGCTGTTTCCGCAGGATGGACGCGCCGCGCCCCGCTACCGCTTCATGCGCCGTGTCCATTCGCGCCAGGGCGAGGCGTATTGCGTGATCTCGATCTATCTGGACGATCGGGTGTTCCGGATGGCGCCGCGGCGGTTCCGGCGCGAGACGGTGATCCCGGTGCTGCTCGACCTTCCCAAAATCCGCATCGCACGCGCGTGGCAAACCCTCGAGATCGGCACGGCCGACGTGCCGGTCGCGCGCTTTCTGGGCATCAACGTCAACGCACCGGTCGCCGAGGTGCGTCGCGTCTGCCGGGCGAGGGACGACACGGTGCTCTACCTCGGCGAAGTCACCTACCGCGGCGATTACATCCATCTGGCCATGGACCTCACGCCCTGACCTCGGCGCGCTGCGCGCGTCGGGCGGCAACGTGAATATTCGCGTTGCGCTTCCCGCTTCGTCCCCTTGCGAATCGGGCAGAATCATGGACCTGCCTTCATTCGCAATCGATCATGGCGCAGCAAGGTTACCTGCGGTACCCCGCGATTCAACACGACGTCATCGTGTTCGTCTGCGACGACGACGTCTGGCGCGTCGACGCGCAGGGAGGCGTCGCGCAAAGGTTGACCGCGGGTCTCGGCGAAACGTCGACGCCCGTCATGTCGCCCGACGGCCGGTGGATCGCGTTCGTCGGCCGCGACGAGCAGCACCCTGAGGTCTATCTGATGCCGGCGGCCGGTGGCCCGGCGCGCAGGATGACCTGGCTCGGTTCCGACGTGATCGTGCGGGGATGGACGCCCGAGGGCCGCATCCTCTTCGTCACGACGTACGGACAGCCGTTCTTCCGCAATTACCGGGCGTTCACGCTGCCGGTCGAAGGCGGCATGCCCGAGCCGGTACCGCTCGGCCAGGTCAACCATCTCGCGTTCGGGCGCGGCGGCGCGAAGGTCATCGGGCGCAACACCGCGGATCCCGCGCGCTGGAAGCGCTATCGCGGCGGAACGGCCGGACATCTGTGGATCGACGCCGAGGGCAGCGGCGAATTCCGCCGCATGCGCGAGCTCACGGGGAACATCACCTCGCCCATGTGGATCGGCGAGCGCGTCTACTACTTGTCCGACGCCGAGGGCGTCGGCAACCTGTATTCGTGCCGGTCGGACGGCAGCGATCAGCGCCGGCACACCGATCACGACGACTTCTACGCGCGCAATGCGCAGACCGACGGGCGTCGCATCGTCTACCAATGCGGCGCGGACATCTGGCGCTACGACCCCGGCAGCGATCGCACCGCGCGCGTGCCGATCGACGTGCCGTCGTCGCGAACCCAGGCGCAGCGGCGCTTCGTCGATCCGGCCGACAACCTCGCCGGCTTCCGCGTGCATCCGGCGGGACACAGCCTCGCGATCGAGGCGCGCGGCAAGCTCTTGACCTTCGCCCTCTGGGAAGGTGCGGTGCGCCAGCACGGCGTGCCCGACGGCGTCCGCTATCGGTTGCCGCAATGGCTCGCCGACCAGAAGCGTCTCGTCGCCGTCAGCGACGAGTCGCGCGACGAGCGCCTCGTCGTCTTCGGCGAGAACGGCGAGAAAACGCTGTCATGGGACATCGGCCGGGTGGTCGAGATGCGCGCGGCGCCGGTCGGGCAGAAGGTCGCGATCGCCAATCACCGCCACGAGGTGATCGTCGCCGATCTCGACGCGAACACGTTCGACGTGATCGACCGCAGCGACAGCGGCCGCACGGAGGACCTCGCGTGGTCGCCCGACGGCGCCTGGCTCGCCTATACGTTCTGGACGAGCCCGCGCCATTCCGCGATCAAGCTGCACGAGGTCGCGAGCGGACGCGGCGCAATCGTCACCGATCCCGAATTTCGCGATTACGCGCCGGCGTTCGATCCCGCCGGCCGTTATCTCTACTTCCTGTCGCTGCGCACGTTCGACCCGGTTTACGACAACATCCAGTTCGAGCTCTCGTTCCCGCGCGCGGCGCGACCGTATCTGATCGCGCTTCGCGCCGACGGCCGACCCCCGTTCGAGCCGGAGCCGGCCGGCATGCAGGAGGACGACAAGGGCGATCGCAACGCGAAGGCCAGGACGCCGAGCGTGCGCGTCGACCTCGACGGCATCGCGCGGCGCGTCGCGGCTTTCCCGGTCGCCGAAGGCCGGTTCGGACAGATCGCCGGCGTCGTCGGCGACAAGGTCGTGTGGACGATCATGCCGGTTCTCGGCGCTCACGGCCGCGGCGGTCACAAGGACCTCCCGGGCCGGCTCGAGCTCTTCGACTTTCGCACGCAGAAGACCGAGCTCCTGGTCGATCGCGTCGATCACTTCGAGATCGCCGACGACCGGCTCACGGTCGTGCTTCGCGAAGGCAAGCGTTTGCGGGCCATTCGCGCCGATCGCCGGCCCGATCCGCGCGAGCGCGCGCCGCAGCCGTGCGACGAGCCATCGCGCAAGAGCGGCTTCATCGACCTGTCGCGCGTGCGGCTGTCGGTCGACCCCAGGCGCGAGTGGTCGCAGATGCTGCACGAGGTGTGGCGGCTGCAGCGCGACCAGTTCTGGGTGCCCGACATGTCGGGCATCGACTGGCAGGGTGTCTATCACCGCTACGAGCCGCTGCTTGCGCGAATCTCGACGCGCAGCGAGCTTTCCGACCTGATCTGGGAGATCCAGGGCGAGCTCGGAACCTCGCATGCCTACGAGACCGGAGGCGACTACCGCAAGCCGCCGCCCGTCTCGCTCGGTCATCTCGCCGCCGAGCTGCGGCCGGTCGACGACGGTGCCGCTTACGAGATCGTGCGGATCGTCGAGGGCGATCCGTGGGACGCCGGCGCCGATTCGCCGCTCAACGCCGTCGGCGTGCAGGCGAAAGTCGGAGAGCGCATTGTCGCGGTCAACGGCCAGCCGGTGTCGCGCGAGCGGCCGCCGCAGTCGCTGCTCGTGCACCAGGCGAAGACCAAGGTCGACCTGGCGTTGCGTGCGGCCGACGGCGGGTCGACGCGCAACGTCCTCGTCGCCACGCTCGCCGACGAGGTCCCGGCACGCTATCGCGAATGGGTCGAGCAGAACCGCAATCGGGTCCATGCGCGTTCGGAAGGCATGGTCGGCTACCTGCACCTGCCCGACATGATGTCGGCGGGTTTCGCGGAATTCCACCGCTACTTCGGCAGCGAATGCGATCGCGATGCGCTGATCGTCGACCTGCGCTACAACCGCGGCGGCCACGTGTCGCAGCTGCTGCTCGAGAAGATCGCACGCCGGCGCATCGGGTACGACCTAACGCGCTGGGGACAGCCGGAGCCCTATCCGATGGAATCGCCGGCGGGCGCCGTGGTCGCACTGACCAACGAGCACGCGGGGTCCGACGGCGACATCTTCTCGCACTGCTTCAAGCTGATGAAGATCGGGCCCCTGCTCGGCACGCGCACGTGGGGCGGCGTGATCGGCATCAACCCGCGCCACAAGCTGGTCGACGGCACGGAGACGACGCAGCCCGAGTTCTCGTTCTGGTTCATGGACGTGGGCTTCGCCGTCGAGAACTACGGCACCGACCCCGACATCGAGGTCGACAATGCGCCGCAGGATGCGCGCGACGGCCGCGACCGGCAGCTCGACGCGGCGTTCGACGTCGCGCTCGACCTCGCGAAATCCGCGGCGAAGCCGGCGTTCGGCGAGCGGCCGCTACTGCGGCGCAATCCGCTTCCGCCTCGCGGCGGCGGGGGATAATGGCTCACCGAGGCGGCGATCGTCCACGCTGCTTCGGCTTTCTTGCCATGGGAATCCCGCGGTTCCTGCTGTTCGTCGCGCTCGCGCTCGCGACCTGTGCGTCACACGCGGCGCCCGCGACGGTCGTCGACATCGACGTCCGCGGCGTCATCGGCCCCGCGACCGCCGAGTACGTCGGCCGCGGCCTCGCGCACGCGGCGCGCGAGCGCGCGGAACTCGTCGTGCTGCGCCTCGACACGCCGGGCGGCCTCGACACGTCGATGCGCGCGATCGTCCGCGACATCCTCGCCTCGACGGTCCCCGTCGTCGGGTATGTCGCGCCGCCAGGCGCGCGCGCAGCGAGCGCGGGCACGTTCATCCTTTACGCGTGCCACGTCGCCGCGATGGCGCCGGGAACCAATCTCGGCGCAGCGTCGCCCGTTTCCATCGGGTTCACGCCGACGCCCGGAAGCGATGGTGACAAGAAGGGCGCGCCCGCCGACGTTCACGAGCGGAAGGCGATGCAGGATGCGGCGGCGTACATCCGCAGCCTCGCCGAGCTGCGCGGCCGCAACGCGCAGTGGGCCGCGAAGGCGGTGACGGAAGCGGCGAGCCTTTCCGCGAGCGAGGCCAAGGCGCAGGACGTCGTCGAGCTGATCGCAGCGGACGAAAGCGAGCTGCTGCGCCAGCTCGACGGCCGCAGCGTGAAGATCGGCAACGGCGAGCGCGCGCTGCACGTCGCCGGCGCCACGATCACGCCGTTCGCACCCGACTGGCACTTTCGTGTGCTCGCGATCATCGCCGACCCGACCGTCGCGATGATCCTGATGCTGATCGGCGTCTACGGACTGATCTTCGAGTTCGGTCATCCCGGCTTCGTGTTCCCGGGCGTTTTCGGCGCCGTGTCGCTCCTGCTCGGGCTCTATGCGCTGCATCTTCTGCCGGTGAACTACGCGGGCCTCGCGCTGATGGCGATCGGCATCGGCTTCATGATCGCCGAGGTGTTCGTGCCGGCATTCGGCTCGCTCGGCCTGGGCGGGGTCGCGGCGTTCGTGATCGGCGCGCTGATGCTGATCGACACCGACGTGCCGGGCTTCGGCATCCCGCGCGCGCTCATCGCGCTGTTCGCGCTCGTGACCGCGGCGTTCGTCATCGTCGTCGT
>DATIEN010000111.1:0-19967 GCA_035455705.1 Casimicrobiaceae bacterium
GCTGCATCCCGCCCGGGCCGCCGGTAGTCGTCAGTGGGTTGCCCTGCCAGAAGCTCTCGTTGTTCGTGCCGGTGCTTTCGCGCAGCACGATGTATTGAATCGTGCCGTCGGCGTTCGAGAACACCTGGTCGATGCGGAACAGATGAAACGCGGCCTGAGCCGGGAGGGCGCAGACCGCAAACATCACGAAGAGCAGTCGATGCAAGCCTTTCATGGCGACCTCACAGTCGATGCCATGGGGCGGCTAACACGACCGCTTACATCGCTATTCCCCGTTCGCGGGCAGCGCGACGTCGTAGGCGAGGCGCCAGTCGCCCCCGCGATAGCGCAGCCACAGGTGCGCGTAGTAGCCCTCGCGAACGTTCGCGGCATGGTCCGTCTCGCGATAGCGTCCCCATGTCACCGCCATGTCGGCCGATCTCGCGATGCGCGCATCGATCGGCGTCCAGACGATGCGTCGCGTCGTGAGCGCCACCGCGCGCGCAATCCCGCCGCGCGAAGCGAGCGGCGGCGCGCCGTTGCGATGCAGCCGCGCGTCGTCGGCCAGAAGCTTTGTGTACGCGTTCGGCGTGAGACCGTCGCGTTGCGCATGGGACACCTGCTCATGCGCCAGGAGCTCGCGCCGCGCGGCGTCGGCACGCGGAGCGCCTGCGAAGGCCGGCCGCGGCGACGCGCCGAGCGCGCCGAAGTCGATCGCGCCCGGCGAGCGGATGCCGGCGTCGACGATCACTTTCCACCGGCCGTCCGCATCGCGCTGCCAGACCGAGAAGAACGCGCCGTGCTGCACGCGCGCAGGCTGCGCGGCCACCTGCAGCGAATACGGGCCCGTCGTGTAGCCAAAATCATGGCTTCGCGCGACGCCCGCTTGCGCCGGCTTCCAGTCGAGCCTCACGGCAAGCGGATCGGCGGGCGCGGGCCTTGCGCGGAAGTCGTCCTGCACGCGCACCGGCGCGGGTTCGAGCGCGATGCCGTCCGCGGCGAAGTTCGCAAGGAAGGCGGCCCGCACGCCGCGCTCGCCCGCCATTTTCGCGAATGCGAGCTCGGCGTCGACGAGCGAGCCGAGCGCGATCTCCTCGGCGTCGGGTTCGTGACCGACGGCCGGGGCGGCGGCTGCGAGCAGTCCCAGCACGCCGAGCGCGAACGCGAACGGGCGGCCGAGTCGGGCTGCGGTTCGACATGCGCAACGCATGCGCGAAGAGTCCCGGGAAAGTTGCGTGAACACGGCGAGCGCGTGAGTATAATGCGACGTTTCCCGCCTGCACTTCATGCGTCCGCCTCCGCTCTTCCACGCGCTCGTCGCCGCCGTTCTCGTCGTTTCGGTTCCCGCCACTGCCCAGTCGCCGCTGCTCGTCGCCGCCAAATCGCGGCATGCCGCGCGACAGGCGTCGCCGCCTCCGCCCGAAGTCTCCGACCTTCCCGCCCATCCGCCGGTCGTGCTGCAGGAGCCGGGTGCACCGGCAGCACCGACGATCGCCGCCGCGTCGTGGGTGATCGTCGACACGCTGTCCGGTCAGACGCTCGGCGCGGCGAATGCCGACGAACGCCGCGATCCCGCGTCGCTCACGAAGCTCATGACCGCGTACGTCGCGTTCGCGGCGCTTCGCGCGAAGACGATCTCGCCGTCGCAGACGGTCAACGTGTCGGAACGCGCATGGAAGGCAGGCGGCTCGCGGATGTTCATCGAGCCCCGCAAGCCGGTTACCGTCGACGAGCTTTTGCACGGCGTCATCATCCAGTCGGGCAACGACGCGTCGATCGCGCTCGCCGAACTCGTCGGAGGCACCGAGCAGGCGTTCGTCGACCGGATGAACCAGGAGGCGGCAAGGCTCGGCATGACGGGAACGCATTTCATGAATGCGGATGGCCTTCCCGATCCCCAGCATTACTCGACGGCCTCCGACATCGCGAAGCTGACCGTCGCGCTGATCCGCGATTTTCCCGAGTACTACCCGATCTACGCGCAGAAGGAATACCGCTACAACAACATCACGCAGTCGAACCGCAATCGGCTTTTGTGGACCGATCCGTACGTCGACGGGGTGAAGACCGGTCATACCGACGCGGCCGGCTTCTGCCTCGTCGCGTCGGCGAAACGTGGCGATCGCCGGCTCGTCTCCGTGCTGCTCGGCACCGCGTCGGACTCCGCGCGCGCGGCGGAGAGCCAGAAGCTCTTGAACTGGGGATTCCAGGCGTTCGACACGGTGGCGCTGTACCAGTCGGGCAAGCCGGTGACGACGCTTCGCGTGTTCAAGGGCGCGAAGCACGATCTGCCTGCGGGATTCAAGGCCGATCGTTACCTGACGCTGCCAAAGGGCAAGGCCGACAAGCTCTCGCTGACGCTCGAGTCGCAGGAGCCGCTGATCGCGCCGGTGCTGAACGGGCAGGCGGTCGGCACCGTCAAAGTGTCGCTCGAAGGCAAGCCCGTGGCGCAATTTCCGCTCATTGCGCTCGAGGAGATTCCGCTTGCGAACCTCTGGGGCCGAGCCGTGGACACCGTGCGGCTATGGTTCACCCACCGGGGAACATCATGATCGACGCCGACCGAATCGTCTACTTGAACGGCGAGTTCCTGCGGCTCGCCGACGCGAAGGTCTCCGTGCTCGACCGCGGCTTCATCTACGGCGACGGCGTGTACGAAGTCGTGCCCGTCTATGGACGCAAGCCGTTCAGGATGCCGCAGCACCTTGCGCGCCTCGCCCGAACGCTCGAAGGCGTTCGACTCGCGGACCCGCATCCGGGCCGCTGGCCCGCGCTCATCGCCGAACTCGTGGCACGCCAGCCGTTCGACGACCAGGCGGTCTACCTGCAGATCACGCGCGGCGTCGCGAAGCGCGACCACGCGTTCCCGGCCGGCGTCTCGCCGACGGTGTTCATGATGAGCAATCCGCTCGCGCTGCCTTCGCGCGACCTGGTCGAGCGCGGCGCGGCGGTCGTCACCGCCGAGGACAACCGCTGGTTGCGCTGCGACCTGAAGACGACCTCGTTGATCGGCAACGTGCTGATGCGCCAGTACGCCGCCGACCACGATGCGATCGAGACGGTAATGTTTCGCGACGGTTACCTGACCGAAGCGTCGGCGTCGAACGTGCTCGTCGTGCGCAATGGAACGGTGATTGCGCCGCCGAAGGACAACCTGATCCTGCCGGGCATCACCTACGACGCCACGCTGGAAATCGCGCAGGCTGCCAACGTTCCGCTCGAGGTGCGCCCGGTCTCGCGCGACGAGGCAATGGGCGCCGACGAGATGTGGCTGTCGTCGTCGTCGAAGGAGGTCCTCGCCGTGACGCGCGTCGACGGACAGCCGTTCGCAAGCGGCGAGCCCGGCCCCGTGTTCCGCACAGTCTACGAGGCGTTCCAGGCGCGCAAGCGCGGCTGATCACGATTCCTGCAGCGGCGTCGTCGCGGCGAAGCGGCCGTGCTGGAATACGAGGCCGGCGCCCGGCGACCGTTCGACGGTCATGACCTCGCCGACGAACAGCACGTGGTCGCCGGTGCGCTGGCGCGCGTGGTGGCGGCATTCGAACCAGGCGATGCACCCTTCGATGAGCGGCGCATCGGACCAGCCGAGCCGGAACGCCACGTCCGCGAAACGGTCTGCGTGCGGCCGCGAGAAGCGCCGCGCGAGGTCCATCTGCGTCGCGGCGAGCACGTTGACCGCGTAGCGGGCGCTCGACTCGAACCCCGTCAGGCTCGACGAACGCCGCGAGAGCGTCCACAGGATCAGCGGCGGATCGAGCGATGCCGAACTGAACGAGTTGGCCGTGAACCCGACGTAGCGGCCGTTCGGGGCGCGGGCGCAGACGATCGTGACGCCGGTCGCGAATTGCGCGAGCGCGTCGCGGAACTGCCGCTCGCTGAACGCTTTCGCGGCCGGACCCTTGCCTGACATGCCCGGACTCTACCGCAGCCGTGCTGCAACCCACGGAGGGCGTCGGTCCGCGGCCGCTTGCTACACTTGCGGTTCCGCTCGAATCCAGAAGAAAACCATGCCGGACACGTTGCGGAAGTTGATCGCCAACCGCTATGCCGGGCGAGGCCTTCCGGTCGCGCTGGTGCTGCCCGACGGCGACCGCGTGCCGTTGTCGCCGAAGCCGGAGATCGACGTCATCGCCCGCTCGATCGCGGGCCTGCGCGCGCTGGCCGCGCCGGCGATGGGCCGGCTTGCGCGCGCGTACGTCCATGGCGACGTCGACTTCACCGGCAGTGCGCGCCGGGTGCTCGCCATCGCAGAGCGGATGGTCGGCGACATCGCGCACGGACAGGAGAGCGCGCGCGCAAAGGTGCTGTCGTTCGTGCACCACCGCCGCACCAACCGCCGCAACATCTCGCACCATTACGACGTTTCCAACGCGTTCTACCGGATGTGGCTCGACGCGCGAATGGTCTACTCGTGCGCGTACTTCAGGAAGGCGGACGATACGCTCGACGCCGCGCAGGCGCAGAAGATCGACCACATCTGCCGCAAGCTCCGGCTGGAAAAGGGCGAGCGCTTCCTCGACATCGGTTGCGGCTGGGGTGCGCTGATCTTCTGGGCGGCTGAGAACTACGGCGTGCTTGCGACGGGCATCACGCTGTCGAAGAACCAGTTCGAGCACGTGCAGCGCGAGATCGCCGTTCGCGGTCTCACCGGGCGCGTGCGCGTCGAATTGCGCGACTACCAGGACCTTCCCGACGAGGAAGCGTTCGAGAAGATCGCAAGCGTCGGGATGTTCGAGCACGTCGGGCCCCGCAACTACGGACGCTACTTCGGCAAGATCCGCAGGCTGCTCGTCCCCGGCGGATTCGTGCTGAACCACGGGATTACGCACAACCAGCTGACCGGCCGCGCACTCGGCAGCGGCATCGGCGAATTCGTCGAGGAGTACGTGTTCCCCGGCGGCGAACTCGCGCACGTGTCGCGCGTGATGGAAGGCCTCGCCGCCCAGGGTCTCGAAATCGTCGACGCCGAGGCGTTGCGCGAGCATTACGCGAAAACGCTATGGCACTGGGTCGAGCGGCTGGAGGCGAACACCGACGCGGCCCGCCGCGAAGTCGGCGACGAGAAGTACCGGATCTGGCGGATCTACCTGGCCGGCTCGGCCCACGCGTTCGACCGCGGCTGGCTGTCGCTGTGGCAGCTGCTGGCCGGCAAGCCGCTTGCGGACGGTCGGCTGCCGCATCCGCTGACCCGCGAGTACATGTACGCCGGCGCGAACGCCGTGTGACAGCGGCGGTTGCGTCCGGCCGGGCCGGCCGCATATTCGCTGAATCCGCCCCGATTGCCGCTCTGGAGCCGTTCATGGATTCGTCCGCCGCACTTCCCGTCGTCGCGCAGGTGAGCGCGATCGAGTTTCCCTGCGCCTTCCCGATCAAGATCATGGGCCGCACGCGCGACGGCTTCGCGCAGGCGATCGTCGAGATCGTCGCGCGGCATGCATCCGATTTCGATCCGGCCACGCTCGAGATGCGCTCGTCGCGCGCGGGCAACTATCTGTCGGTGACCGCGACGATCAACGCGCAGTCGCGCGAGCAGCTCGATGCGCTCTATCGCGAGCTCGTCGCGCACCCGATGGTCGCAATGGTCCTCTGATTGCGGGCCGGTGCCGCCGTACGCCGAAACGCGCCTTCCTGCATCCGTCGCGCCCCCCGTCGCGGTGCGCGCGCTCGGCCGCACCGACTACGTCACGACGTGGCGCGCGATGCAGCGGTTCACCGATGCGCGCACGCCGGACACCGGCGACGAGCTCTGGCTCACCGAGCACGCAGCGGTTTACACGCTGGGTCTCGCCGGGCGCCGCGAGCACGTGCGCAGGGACAACGGCATTCCCGTGATCAAGGTCGATCGCGGTGGGCAGGTGACCTATCACGGTCCGGGCCAGCTCGTCGTCTACGTGCTCGTCGACCTGCGACGCGCGAACCTGGGCGTCCGCGAGACGGTCCGGCGCATCGAGGCCGCGGTGATAACATGGCTCGCAACCTTCGGCATCCGTGCATCGGGCAACCCGGCCGCACCCGGCGTTTATGTCGAGCAGAGCGGCCGTGAAGCGAAGATCGCCGCGCTCGGCCTTCGCGTGCGCAACGGCTGCACCTATCACGGCGTGGCCGTGAACATCGACATGGACCTCGCTCCGTTCCAGGACATCGATCCCTGCGGCTATCCGGGCCTCGCGGTGACGCAGGTCGCGGACTTCGGCGTCCATGTCTCGATCGACGACGCCGGGCCGTGCCTCGCATCGGAGCTCGCCTGCGCGATCGGGCAGGCGCGATGAGCGAGCCGACGCTGCCGCATGCCGCGCCGGCCAACGACGCCGGCATCAAGCACAAGGCCGGCGCGAAGACCGCGCGGATCCCGATCAAGGTCGTTCCCGCGGAGCGCCTGCGCAAGCCCGAATGGATCCGCGTGCGTGCGCCGTCGTCACCGCGCTACTACGAGATCAAGGAGATCCTGCGCGAGCATCGGCTGCACACGGTCTGCGAGGAAGCGTCGTGCCCGAACATCGGCGAGTGCTTCGGCAAGGGCACCGCGACCTTCATGATCATGGGGGACATCTGCACGCGCCGCTGCCCGTTCTGCGACGTGGGCCACGGCCGGCCGCTTCCGCTCGACGCCGAAGAGCCGGCGAATCTCGCCGAGACGATCGCGGCGCTCGAATTGCGCTACGTCGTCGTGACGAGCGTCGACCGCGACGATCTGCGCGACGGCGGCGCCCGGCACTTCGTCGATTGCATCCGCGCCATCCGCGCCCTCTCGCCGGCCACGCAGATCGAGGTGCTCGTTCCCGACTTCCGCGGCCGGCTCGAGCGCGCGCTCGCCATTCTGGGCGACTCGCCTCCCGACGTCATGAATCACAACCTCGAGACCGTCCCTCGTCTCTACCGCGCCGTGCGGCCGGGGTCGGACTACGCGCATTCGCTCGCGCTGCTGCAGGCGTTCAAGCTCCGCCATCCCGACGTGCCGACGAAATCCGGTCTGATGGTCGGCCTGGGCGAGACCGACGACGAGATCGTCGAGACGATGCGCGACCTGCGCGCGCACGGCGTCGAGATGCTCACGATCGGTCAGTACCTGCAGCCGTCGAACGCGCACCTGCCGGTGCTGCGCTACGTCCACCCGGACACCTTCGCGCGACTTGCGCGCGACGCCTACGCGATGGGCTTTCGGCACGCCGCGGTTGGCGCGCTGGTGCGCTCGTCGTATCACGCCGATCGTCAGGCCGAGGAGCTCCTGCCCACGCGCTGACGCGCTTCGCGAAACGCGTCGGCGGCGTCTCCTCAGCTGCCGCTCACGCGCCCGGCGGCACCGATCCCTTCGGCCACAGCAGCCACATCCGGCCTTGCTGTCGCATGCGTCCCGCCTGCTGGCCCGCCTCGTCGCCGAAGCCGAAGAAAAAGTCGGCGCGGATCGGCCCGCGAATCGCCCCGCCCGTGTCCTGCGCGAATACCAGCCGCTCGAGCGGCTCGTCGGACAGCGGACGCGTCGTCGCGAGAAACACCGGGGCACCGAGCGGAATCGCGCGCGGATCGACGGCGATCGCGCGCCCTGCGAGAAGCGGGACGCCGAGGCTGCCGATCGGACCGTCGATCGCGGCCTCGATCGAGCCGGGTGGCGCAGGCGGCACTTCGCGGAAGAAGACGTAGCTCGGATCCTCGTCGAGCAGCGCGGGAAGCTCGTCCGGATGCTGGCGGCCCCATTCACGAATCGCCTGCATCGACGCGTGCTCGAGCGTGAGCTCGCCACGATCGATCAGCACGCGCGCGACGGAGCGAAACGGCTGTCCGTTCTGGTCGGCGTAGCCGACGCGAACGACGGTGCCGTCGTCGAGCGCGACGCGGCCCGATCCCTGGATCTGCAGGAAGAACGCGTCGATCGGATCGGTCACGTAGACGAACGCCTTGCCTTCCGTTGCCGCCTTGCCCGCGTCGATGTCGGCGCGCGGCCAGTACGGCACGACGCGCCGGCCGTCGAGCCGCCCGCGCACGCGCTTTCCCTCGAGCTCGGGATACAGCTTGGCGAGATCGACGATCAGGAGATCGTCGGGGGGCGCGTACAGCGGCTGCGGATATTGCGCGCTCTGCGTGCGCGAGCCGTGCAGCAGCGGCTCGTAGTAGCCGGTGACGAGACCCTCGTCGCTGCCGTCGCTGGAACGGATGCGATACGGCGTAAAATTCGCTTCGAAAAAGCGCCGTACGGCCTGCGCATCGTTCGAATCGACCGTCTCGGCCGCGGAGCAGGGCGCCTGCCATGCGGCTTGCGTGCGCGTGCGCGCGGCGAGCGCCTTGCAGTCGACGCGAAACGCCGGCCACGCCTCGACGACGCGATCGTTGCGCCAGGCGGGGATCGCATCGTAGGCCGTCGGCGTGAACACGACGTGCGGCGGTGCGGTCGGAGGCGCGGGCGGCGTGACGCAGCCGGCGAGCGCAAGAACGAGCGCTGCGCATGCCGCGCGGACCGCGCGCATCGTTGCGCCGCGGCCGATCCATGACCGGAACCGACGCGATGGGTTGGCTACTTCTCGAATCGGCTGTCGCATTCCTGATTCTGGTGGCGATCGTCGCCTGGACGATGCTGCCGCGCCGCCGTCGCCCGCCGCCCCCGGACGACCCCGATCGGAGCTAAGTGAGCCGCTCGCCAGCGGCGCGTCAGTGTAGGGTCCGTGGCACCGACAGCGTGAACACCGGGATCGGAACCTCGAACGCGAAGCCGTCCTCGGCGAGCATCTGATAGGAGCCCCGCATCGTGCCGACCGACGTCGGGATGCTCGCGCCGCTCGTGTATTCGAAGCTCTCGCCCGGCCGCAGCACCGGCTGCTTGCCGACGACCCCCTGTCCCTTCACTTCCTGGACGCGATGCTCGGCATCGGTGATGATCCAGTGCCGGCTCACGAGTTGCGCCGTCACGTCGCCCGTGTTCGTGACCGTGATCGTGTACGCGAACACGAAGTGGTTCTTGTCGGGATCCGATTGCTCCGGAAGAAAGGTGACTTTCGGCGTTACGGAGATTTCGTAACGTTTGTGCTCCGCCATGTCGATGCTGCCCGTTCTTTTCTGCGATTATAGTCCGCCATGATGCGCCCGATCCGCATTGCGCCGTCGCTGCTGTCCGCCGACTTCGCCCGGCTGGGTGAGGAGGTGCGCGACGTCGTCGATGCCGGCGCCGACTTCGTGCACCTCGACGTGATGGACAACCATTACGTGCCGAACCTGACCGTCGGCCCGCTGGTATGCACCGCGATCAAGCCGTACGCGAGCGTGCCGATCGACGTGCACCTGATGGTGAAGCCGGTCGACCGGATCGTGCCCGACTTCGCGAACGCAGGCGCGTCGTACGTGAGCTTCCACCCGGAGGCCTCCGAGCACGTCGATCGCACGATCGACCTGATCCACGACCACGGGTGCAAGGCCGGGCTCGTCTTCAATCCGGCGACGCCGCTCGACTGGCTGATGCATACGCTCGACAAGCTCGATCTGGTGCTGATCATGTCGGTGAACCCCGGCTTCGGCGGGCAGTCGTTCATCGCGCACGCGCTCGAGAAGCTGCGCGCGGCGCGCAAGCTGGTCGACGCGGCGATCGCGCGCACCGGGCGCGACATCCTGCTCGAGATCGACGGCGGGGTGAAAGTCGACAACATCGCGGAAATCGGCCGCGCCGGCGCCGACACGTTCGTCGCGGGGAGCGCGATCTTCGGCAAGCCCGACTACCGCGCGACGATCGCCGCGATGCGCCGGGCGCTGCAAACCGCGAGCGGGTCATGCTGACCGAAGCCGAGTTTCGGGCGCTCGCCGAGCAGGGCTACAACCGGATACCGCTGGTGCTCGAGTCGTTCGCCGACCTCGATACGCCGCTCTCGCTTTATCTCAAACTCGCGCAGCAGCACTACACGTTCCTGCTCGAGTCGGTCGTCGGCGGCGAGCGTTTCGGGCGCTATTCGTTCATCGGGCTGCCCGCGAAGGTGCGCATCCGCGTCAAGGGCTCCGAAGTCGAGGTCGAAGACGCCCGCGGCGTGATCGAGCGCCACGAAGGCGATCCGCTCGCATTCCTGCGCGCCTTCCTCGGCCGCTTTCGCGCCGCGCCGCAGCCGGGATTGCCGCGCTTCTGCGGCGGCCTCGCCGGCTACTTCGGCTACGACACCGTGCGCCACATCGAGCCCCGGCTCGGCCTTCGGAAGCCGAACCACGACGACGCGCTCGACGATCTTCCCGACATGCTGCTGCTTCTGACCGACGAGCTCGCCGTCATCGACAACCTCGCCGGCAAGATTTCCCTGATCGTCTACGCGGACCCGGGCGAGCCGGACGCGTACGCGCGCGCACAGGAGCGGCTGCAACAGCTGCGGCGCGCGTCGCGCACGCCGGTTCCGATCCCGTTCCAGACGGCCACCGAAGTGACGCGCGCCGCGAGCGAGATCGGAGCCGAGGCGTTCCAGACTGCCGTGCGCCGCGCGAAGGATTACATCGCGGCCGGTGACATCATGCAGGTCGTGCTGTCGCAGCGGATGCAGCTGCCGTTCGCCGCGTCGCCGCTGTCGCTTTACCGCGCGCTGCGATCGCTGAATCCGTCGCCGTACATGTTCTATTACGACTTCGCCGACTTTCACGTCGTCGGCGCGTCGCCGGAGATACTCGTGCGCAAGGAAGGGTCGACCGTCACGCTGCGACCGATCGCCGGCACGCGTCCGCGAGGCGAGAACCGCGACGCCGACGAGCGCCTCGCGCGCGAGCTGGCGGCCGACCCGAAGGAGATCGCCGAGCACGTCATGCTGCTCGACCTCGGCCGCAACGACGTCGGCCACGTCGCTGCGACGGGAACCGTTCGCGTCACCGAGCAGATGACGATCGAGCGCTATTCGCACGTGATGCACATCGTGTCGAACGTCGAGGGGACGCTGCCGCCGGGCACGTCGAGCTTCGACGTCCTGGCCGCGAGCTTCCCCGCGGGAACGGTGAGCGGGGCGCCGAAGGTGCGTGCGATGGAAATCATCGACGAGCTGGAGCCCACCGGACGCGGCGTCTACGCAGGCGCCGTCGGGTACGTGAGCTTCCAGGACGACATGGATCTCGCGATCGCCATCCGCACCGCCGTCCTTCGAAACGGCGTCCTCTACGTGCAGGTCGGCGCGGGGATCGTCCACGATTCCGAGCCCGCGAACGAATGGCAGGAAACGTTGAACAAGGCGCGAGCGGTGCTCCGCGCCGCCGAGCTCGTGCAGCTCGGGCTCGACGCCGAGCCCTGACGTGCACCCGCGCGCACCGCAGGGCCGCGCAAGCTTTACGAGCGGCAGGTAAATCCTGCTGCCCTCGCGCATCGACGAGCGCAAAGGCGCGTTGATTTGCTTACGCATTTCCCGGCCGCCGCCACTGGCATGCCGGCTGCTCGTTCGATAGACCGCCGAGCTTCGACCTTTTCCATGGACAAGATCCAGATGCGCGCTGCCGCGCGCGCCTTCATCCGGGCCTCGCAGCCCGTCGCTCCTTCCCTCGACGAGGTGCCTGCGCGCACGACCCGCGAGCAGGCGAGGGCTCGCATCGACGAGACGCCGCTCACGCGCCGGCGCCGGACGCCGCCTCCTCTCGACAAGGCGCGCGCGCGCCAGGCGTGCGCGCCGATGGGTGCGCTGCATTCGATCGTGGTCACCGTGGACAGGCGCAAGCGCCGCCGCACCTGGTACATCATCGACCCCGATCCTGCCGTCGCGGCGCAATATGCTGCCGCCGGGCTCGACCTGATCCCCGGCTGCAAGGTGCTCGTGGACGCCGAGGCGATGCGGCCCGTCGCGCTCGTCGACTTCGACCCTGCGGTCAGCGCGCAGGACGCGTCGCCGATGCCGCACGGCTTCAATCCCTATTTCGACCTCCCGGCCGGCTGACGCCGGTTCCCTGCGCATGCGGCATGACTCGGCTGAGTTCGCCGGCAGCCGCGTTCGGCTCGACTACCGAGTCGAACTTCACTACGACATCGCCGGCGACGCCGACTTCGTCTTCAGCATCCATGCGGCACAAACGCAGCAGCAGCGCGTGCTGCGCGAGGCGGTCATCGTCGAGCCCGCCGTTGCCTGGCACGTCGAAACCGAGCCGCATTCGGGCAACCGGCTGCTGCGGCTGCGAGCCGGCTCTTCCGGGCTCGACGTGGATTACGCCGCGAGCGTCGAGGTCGTCCACCATCTCGCGGCTCCCGATCGCGTACTCGCCGGCCCGATCGCGGATCTGCCGGTCGCGATACTGCCGTTCCTGCGCCCGAGCCGCTATTGCCAGTCGGATCACGTGCAGGCGTTCGCATGGCGGCAGTTCGGCAACATGGAACCGGGTTACGCGCAAGTCGAGGCCGTGTGCAATCACGTGCGCTCGCACGTCGAGTTCCGCGTCGGCACGTCGACGCCCGCGACGTCGGCGGTCGACACGCTCGAGCGCGGGTGCGGTGTTTGCCGCGACTTCGTGCACGCGACGATCGCGCTGCTGCGCGCGCTCAACTATCCGGCGCGCTTCGTGACCGGCGTCGACTACGGCGCGCCGCGCGACCTCGGGCCGCCCGATTTTCATTCCTACGTCGAGGCATGGATCGGCGGTCGCTGGTGGCTTTTCGACCCGACCGGCATCACGCCGCTCACCGGCCTGATCCGCATCGGCACGGGCCGCGATGCAGCCGACGTCGCGTTCGCGACGATGTTCGGCAACGTGCGCGGCGGCATGCCGAAGCTGGCGTTCGACGCCGTCGAGGATCCTGCGGCAGGCCTTGCGTTGCCGCAACGCACGACGCTCGCCGTTTCCACGGCCGCGCTTTAAGAGCGACGCGCTAACAGCGTCGCGCGTCGGTCGCGTAGGACTGAAGGAGACAGCGGCCTGCCGCGACGGCGACTTCGCGAATCGGCGCTCTTCCGACTGCGGCGCCCCGAAGCTCCGCCGCACAATGCCTCCACGTCAACGCCGCCGGTCCCCGCAATGGACCCGACGCGGCGGCAATAACGAGGAGGTTTCATGGGCAAGCAGCAAAGCGGGTTGGGGCAAGGACGCGAAGGCGGCCCGCAGGGCCGGGAACGCGCGCAAGGCCGGCAAACGCAGCAGGGCCAGCAAGGGCAGGAGGGCCAGCAGGACCAGCACGCGCAGCAGGATCAGCGCGGCGAGCGGCAGCAGAGCCAGCTCGGCGGCCATCGAGACTTCACCCATCGGATGGAGAACGAAGGCCGCGAGCAGAACCGCGAGCAGCGCGACATGCTGCGCCAGCAGAACGGCCAGAACGTTCACGGCGAAGGCAACTACGCAGCGACACGCCAATACGACGACGCGACGAAGCAATACGTCGAGTCGGGTCGCGTCGAAGGGGCGGCTCGCGCGGCCGCACCGGGATCGCAGGCCGAAGCCCGCGAGATGGAAGCCGCGGAAGCCGCAGGCAAGCGCCGTGCGAAGGGCGAGGATCCGGCGCTGAACCGGCGCGCCTCCCCGGACACGCCGCGTCCCGGTCACGAGGAGGAATGAGCGATGCGTCCTTATCTGCACGATCCCGTCGCTTCGCAGCTGAATCCGATTCCGCTGCTCGACGCGAGCTCGCTTCCGGCCGACGACGACTGGGCGCTGCTCGAGTCGATCAACGCCGGCGTCGATGCGTCCGGCGACTTCGATTCCGATGCCGACCGGTTCGCTCGGTTTCGGGTAAACGCTTTCTACGACGAGTAGGACTGCGAAACTTCGTCACCCGACGAATCTTCGCGGAATTGTTCGAGTCAACTTCGGGAGGTTAGCCATGTTGCAATACGCTGCGGTGTTCTTCGTGATCGCGCTGATCGCGGCGGTATTCGGTTTCACCGGCATCGCCGTCGGTGCGGCCGAGATCGCCAAGGTCCTCTTCTTCATTTTCCTCGCGCTGTTCGTCATTTCGCTGCTCGTGGGCATGTTCCGGCGCTCGCCGTAACGTCCGCGGCAGAGGCTTCCCAGCACATTCGAAGACAGCAGTTCCAGGCAGGACCGTTTACCTCGAAAACCCCCCGAACGGCGAGTTCGGGGGGTCTTTTTTTGGTCGCGCGCTAGAATGACGCAGGCACGGCAAGGGGCGCGCGCGATGGTCCTGATGCTCGACAACTACGACAGCTTCACCTGGAACCTCGTCCAGTATCTGGGCGAGCTCGGCGCTGCCGTCAGGGTCGTGCGCAACGATGCGATGTCGCTCGACGAGATCGAGGCGCTGCATCCGGAGCGCATCGTGATCTCGCCGGGACCGTGCACGCCGAACGAGGCCGGCGTCTCCGTGCCGCTCGTTCGCCGCTTCGCCGGGCGCATGCCGATCCTCGGCGTTTGCCTCGGACACCAGGCGATCGGACAGGCGTTCGGCGCGCGCATCGTCCGCGCGCAGCGCGTAATGCACGGCAAACTCTCGTCGGTCGTCCACGACGAGCGCGGCGTCTTCGCCGACGTACCGTCGCCGTTCAATGCGACCCGTTACCACTCGCTCGCGATCGAGCGCGCGAGCCTGCCCGACGTACTCGACGTGACGGCGACCGCCGACGACGGCGAGATCATGGCCGTCCGCCACCGCGAGTTGCCGATCGAAGGCGTGCAGTTCCACCCCGAGGCCATCCTGACCGAGCACGGCCGGAAGCTCCTCGGGAACTTCCTCGCTGCGAGCGTTTAAACTTCCCGCTTTCGACATCGGGCGACGCGCTCGCCCGGCGGAAACCACGATGGCCATCACGCTCCAGGACGCGCTGCAGCGCACGATCGAGCACCGCGAGATCTTCCACGACGAGATGCTGTCGCTGATGCGCAGGATCATGAGCGGCGAAGTGTCGCCGGTGATGATCGCGGCGCTGACCGTCGGTCTTCGCGTCAAGAAGGAGACGATCGGGGAGATCGCGGCGGCGGCGCAGGTGATGCGCGAGTTCGCGACGCGCGTCGAGGTGCCGGATGCCGACGCGCTGCTCGACATCGTCGGCACCGGCGGCGACGCGTCGCACACGTTCAACATCTCGACCGCGTCGATGTTCGTCGCCGCGGCGGCCGGCGCGCGCGTCGCCAAGCACGGCAACCGGTCGGTGTCGTCGAAATCCGGCAGCGCCGACGTGCTGGAGGCGCTCGGCGCCAACATCATGCTGACGCCGGCGCAGGTCGCCCGCTGCGTCCGCGACACCGGGGTGGGCTTCATGTTCGCGCCAAGCCACCACGGCGCGATGAAGCATGCGGCGCCGGTTCGCCGCGAGCTCGGCGTGCGAACGATCTTCAACATCCTCGGCCCGCTCACCAATCCCGCGGGCGCCGGGCACAGCATGGTCGGCGTCTTTCACCCGGACCTGGTCGGCATTCACGTGCGGGTGCTGCAGCGTCTCGGCAGCCGGCGGGCGCTCGTCGTCTACGGCAAGGACGGCATGGACGAGGTCTCGCTCGGCGCCGCGACGATGGTCGGCGAGCTTCGCAACGGCGAGGTCACCGAGTACGAGATCCACCCGGAGGACTTCGGCCTGCACATGAAGTCGAACCGCGGCCTCAAGGTTACCGACGCGCGGCAGTCGAAGGAAATGATTCTCGAAGCGCTCGGCGACGTCGATGGCACGCCGCGCGAGATCGTCGTGCTCAATGCGGGGACCGCGCTCTATGCGGCCGGCATCGCGAACTCGATCGCCGAAGGCATCGGGCGTGCGCGCGAAACGATCGCGAGCGGGGCCGCGCGCCGCAAGCTCGACGCGTTCGTCGAGGCGACGCAGTCGATCGCTCGGCAGGAGTGACCGAGCCGATGAGCGTGCAGGGCCTCGAGCAGCAAGCCCGCTCGGACATTCTCGAACGCATCCTGGCGACGAAGGCCGAAGAGGTCATCGCTTCGCAGGTCGCGCGTCCGTTCGACGTCGTCGAGCGCGAAGCGCGCGCGGCCGCGCCGCCGCGCGGCTTCTCCGCTGCGATCCGCGACCGCGTCGCGCAGGGACGGCCGGCCGTGATCGCGGAGATCAAGCGCGCGAGCCCGAGCAAAGGCGTGTTGCGCGAGAACTTCGATCCGTCGGCGATCGCCGCGTCGTATGCGCGCGGCGGCGCGACGTGCCTGTCGGTGCTGACCGACCGGCCGTTCTTCCAGGGGGCGCCGGAGTATCTGGCCAACGCGCGCAGCGCGTGCGCGCTTCCTGCGCTGCGCAAGGAATTCATCGTCGACGAATATCAGGTCGCCGAGTCGCGGGCGCTCGGCGCCGACGCCGTGCTGCTCATCGTCGCCGCGCTCGACGACGCGCGGCTCGCAGCGCTCGAAAGCTGCGCGCGCGGGTACGGGATGGACGTGCTCGTCGAGGTTCACGACGAGGGCGAGCTCGACCGTGCGTTGCGCCTCGCGACCCCGCTGATCGGCATCAACAACCGGAACCTGCGCACGTTCAACGTCTCGCTTGCGACGACGATCGAGCTGGCGCCACGCGTGCCGTCCGACCGGATCGTCGTCACCGAGAGCGGAATCGTCGCGCGCCGCGACGTCGCGCAGATGCGGCGCCATCACGTCCACGCGTTTCTCGTCGGCGAGGCGTTCATGCGCGCGCCGGATCCGGGCGCGGCGCTTCGCGCGCTGTTCGGGGACTGACGGCTCGTTCCTGTCATGTCCGCGATCGCTGCCGAGCGCGTCAGCAAGGTCTGGACGACCGGTGCGGCACCCGTGCGCGCCGTGGACGACGTCTCGTTCGCCTTCGACGCGGGAACGCTGAACGTGCTCCT
Source organism: Casimicrobiaceae bacterium (assembly GCA_035455705.1). Classification (GTDB taxonomy): domain Bacteria; phylum Pseudomonadota; class Gammaproteobacteria; order Burkholderiales; family Casimicrobiaceae; genus VBCG01. The sequence continues at coordinate 16,645 of DATIEN010000111.1, forward strand.
CGGCCCGTCCGGCTGCGGCAAGTCGACGACGCTGCGCCTCATCGCCGGCCTCGAGAACTGCGACGCGGGCCGCATCCTGATCGGCCAGCGCGACGTCACGCGGTTGCCGCCCGCCGCGCGGTCGATTGCGATGGTGTTCCAGAGCTACGCGCTCTTTCCGCACCTGACGGTCGCGGAGAACATCCTCTTCGGCCTGCGCGTGCGCCGCGTGCCTCCGGCCGAGCGCACGGACCGGCTTTCCCGCGTCGCCGATCTGCTGGGCCTGAAGCCGCTGCTCGAGCGCAAGCCCTCGCAGCTCTCGGGCGGCCAGCAGCAGCGCGTCGCGCTCGGCCGGGCGATCATCGCGCAGGCGCCTGTCTGCCTGATGGACGAGCCGCTGTCGAACCTGGACGCGCAGCTTCGCGCCGAGATGCGCGGCGAGATCCGCGCGCTGCAGCGCAAGCTCGGCATCACGATGGTCTACGTGACGCACGATCAGGTCGAGGCGATGTCGATGGCCGACCGCGTCGTGCTGATGCGCGAGGGCCGCATCGAGCAGAACGGCACGCCGGTCGAGCTCTACGAGCAGCCGGCGAGGACGTTCGTCGCGCGGTTCATCGGCACGCCACCGATGAACCTGTTGCGGCTCGAAGCCGGCGCCGGCGGTGCCGTGATCGCGGGCACCGACGGTCCCGTGCTCGTCGACGCGCGCTTCGCGAGCGGTCTGCTCGGCGTGCGTCCCGAGCACGTCGAGCTCGCATTCGAGCGCGGCGTGCGCGGTGTCGTCGACAACGTCGAGTACCTCGGCGGCGATTCGCTCGTCGGTTGCCGCGTCGGCGGACAGCCGCTCGCGGCCCGCGTTGCGGGAAGCGTGGGGCTCACGCGTGGCGACGCGGTGTGGCTGCGTTGGGCGCCGGGCGCCCAGCATTATTTCGATTCGAACGGCGTGCGCGCGGCGATCGAGTCGCGCGAGGCGCCGGTCACGTTGCTGGCTTGAGGGGTCACTAATGGAGGGAGGCGCGATGCGATGGTTGGCGAAGGCGGGAGCGTGGTTCGTTGCCGGCGTGCTTGCGATGGTTGCCGTCGCGGCGTCGGCGCAGGCACCGGTCGAGGTGCCGTTCTTCTATCCGGTCGCGGTCGGCGGGCCGATCACGAAGATCATCGACGGGTTCGCGGCGGATTTCGAGAAGGAGAACCCCGGCATCAAGCTGCGGCCGATTTATTCGGGAAGCTACCAGGAGTCGATCGCGAAAGCGCTGACCGCCGTGAAGAGCGGGGATCCGCCGGTGACGTCGATCCTGCTCTCGACCGACATGTTCACGCTGATCGACGAGGACGCGATCGTGCCGTTCGACGACCTCATCAAGACCGACGAGGATCGTGCCTGGCTCAAGGCCTTCTACCCGGCATTCATGGAGAACAGCCAGACCGGCGGCAAGACCTGGGGCATTCCGTTCCAGCGCTCGACGATCGTGCTCTACTACAACAAGGACGCGTTCAAGGAAGCGGGCCTCGACCCGAATCACCCGCCGGCGACCTGGACCGAGATGCGCGAATACGCGCAGAAGCTCACCAAGCGCGACGCATCGGGCAACGTGACGCAATGGGGCGTGCAGATTCCGTCGTCCGGCTTTCCGTACTGGCTGTTCCAGGGCCTCGCCATCGAGAACGGCGTCAACCTGATGAACCAGGCGGGCACCGAGGTCTATTACGACAAGCCGCAGGTGGTCGATGCACTGCAGTACTGGCTCGACCTCGTCAACAGGTACAAGGTGCATCCGCCGGGGATCGTCGAGTGGGGCACGACGCCGAAGGATTTCTTCGAGCGCAAGGTCGCGATGATGTGGACGACGACGGGCAACCTGACGAACGTCAAGAACAATGCGAAGTTCGACTTCGGCGTCGGGATGCTGCCGGCGAACAAGCAGCCGGGAAGCCCGACCGGCGGCGGCAACTTCTACATCTTCAAGAAATCGAGCCCCGCGCAGCGCGAGGCGGCGTTCAAGTTCATCAAGTGGGTGACGGCGCCCGAACGCGCGGCGCAATGGGGGATCGACACGGGCTACGTCGCGGTCACGCCGGCGGCGTGGAACACCGACGTGATGAAGAAGTACGTTGCCGGCTTTCCGCCGGCGGCGGTCGCACGCGACCAGCTTCCGTATGCGAAGGCCGAGCTGTCGACGCACGACAACCAGCGCGTGACGAAAGCGCTGAACGACGGCCTGCAGGCGGCGCTGACGGGCACGAAGAGCGCGGCGCAGGCGATGAAGGATGCGCAGCGCGAAGCCGACCGGCTGTTGCGCAGCTACAAGTGATGCGATGACGCGTACGCGCGAGTGGCTCTACGGCTGGCTGCTGTTGCTGCCCGCCTCGGCGCTGCTCGCGCTCTTCACGCACTATCCGGCGGTTGCCAATCTGTGGCACAGCTTCCTGTCGACGCCGAAGGCGGCGCGGCCCGCGAAGTTCGTCGGACTCGACAACTACCGGGCGCTCGTCGACGACCCGATCTTCTGGCGGGCGCTTACCAACAACCTGTGGTACGCGCTGGGAACGATCCCGCTGTCGATCGCGCTGGCGCTCTTGATGGCGTTGTGGATGAACCAGCGGCTTCCGGGCCGCGGCTTCCTGCGGCTCGCCTATTTCACGCCCACCGTGCTGCCGATGATCGCGGTCGCGAACATCTGGCTCTTCTTCTACACCCCCGGCTACGGCCTCTTCGACCAGATCGCCGGCGCCCTCGGCTTCGGGCGCCACAACTGGCTCGGCAACCAGGGCACGGCGCTGCCGGCGCTGATGGTCGTGACCGTGTGGAAGGAAGCCGGCTTTTTCATGATCTTCTATCTGGCCGCATTGCAGTCGATGTCGCCGCATCTCGCGGACGCGGCCGCGATCGAGGGCGCCTCCCGCCGCTATTTTTTCTGGCGAGTCACCTTTCCACTGCTGATGCCGACGACGCTGTTCGTGCTCGTGAACGCGGTGATCAACGCATTCCGGCTCGTCGACCACATCGTCGTGATGACGCGGGGCGGGCCGGACAACGCGACGTCGCTTTTGCTCTACTACATCTACGAGATCGGCTTCCGCTTCTGGGATTCGTCGTACGCGGCGGCGCTGACCATGGTGCTGCTCGTGCTGCTCGGGGCGGTGGCCCTGTTGCAGTTCTTCTTCCTCGAGCGGCGCGTGCACTACCAATGAGTGCGGCGGGCGAAGCGAAGCTGAGCCAAGGCCGCAGGCCCGGCGCCGCACGAATCGGATCGGCGGAAACGCCGAAGCGGGCCAGCGCAGGCCCGTGCAAGGAGGCCGCCCAATGAACGCGTACGCGACCGCGTCGTTGACGCGCGGGC
>DATIEN010000112.1:0-18866 GCA_035455705.1 Casimicrobiaceae bacterium
CCCTTCAGCGTGTGCAGTGTGCGCCGCAAGTGCGCGGGGCCCGCCATGTCGTCCGGCGCGTGACGCCAACCGCGCAGAAGCTCGCCGGCCTGCGGGAGCAGCTCGGCTGCTTCCTCGAGAAAGATCGGTAGGATCGTCTCGTCGACGTCGTCGACGACCTCGAGCAAGGACTCGTCGGTCGGCGCCGTCTGCGTGACGGCAGGCGCGGGCAACGGTGCCCGCCAGGGCTCGACCGGCGCTTCTTCGCCGGTCGCGCTCGGGGGCGATTCGTCCGGGGCGCTCGGGAGCGTTTCGTCGGCGGCGTTCGGGAGCGTTTCCTCGGCGGCACTCGGAAGCGTTGCATTGGAGTCGCTCGGGGCTCGCGGCGCTTCCTCGTCTTCGTCGCTTGGTGAGAGAGCCACCGGGACGCCTTCGCGCGCATCGGTGACCGCCGCGACCACATCCTCGGTGGACGCGGTTAGAAGCGCAGCCGGCGACGCCGACTCCGCTTCGCCGACATCTGCCTGCGGCTCCGGCGCATCGGCAACGAGCTCCAGGCGGTCGCTGCCCTCCTCGGCCGGAAGCAGCGGTTCGGCGGCCGGCAGGTTCGCGAGCGCCTCCAGCCGCAACTCATCGAGCTCGCGGATGATCTCGGCCGACTCGCGCTCGTCGTTCTGCGTGAAGGCTTCGCGCGCCTTCACGCGGCTTACGAAATGCGCGAGACCGGCCGTCGCGCGCGCCAGCACGGGCTGCGCGATGCCGGGGAAAGGCGAGCCGTGCTCGTCGAGCGCGAGGAGCGCCCGCTCGAGCGCCTGCGCGGTCGTCGCGGTCAGCGTGATGCCGCCGGTCCGATGAATGCCGCAGAGCGTATGGCTCGCGCGCATCATCGTGTCGATCGGCCAGTGCTCGGGGTCGAACTGCAGCACCGACACCTCATGCTGCAGCAGGGCGACGTGCTGGTCGGCCTCGTCGCAGAGAATGCGCCACAGCGACGTCGCGAGCCTCACGTCGCCGACCGCAACTTCGTCGGGCTCGCCCGCCGCCGCCGGCGTTCGCGGGACCTCGGCGAGCAGCGTGAGGTCGGGCGCGTGCCCGGCCGATCCACGCGTGCGCGATTCGCCGGCAAGCGTCGACGTGTTGTCCGCGACGACGCGCAGGACGGGCTTGCCGCCCTCGCGCAGGTCGAACGGCAATCCGACGTCGATCGTCTCGCCGAGCGACTCCTCGATCACGGTGACGGTCGGTGCCGCGCCGGCCTCGAGCGGCGCGCCGAGCTCGGGGAACGTGACGAGCTCGAGGTCGGGCAAACGCGGCGCTTCGGGCGTCGGATCAGCCAACGGCGCGCCCGCTGCGGCGGACGGTTCGGCGGGCTCACCGGCCACGGGTAGAGGGAAATCGATAGCGTCCGGTGTCGTGCTTTCGAATGGCGCAAAACCTTCGATCTCGTCGACGATCGACGGCGCCGACGGTAGCGCGACCGGTCCGATCGGCCGCTCGGGCTCGATCGGCGCCGGCTTCGACTGCGCTGCCGGCGGCAACGGCATCGCCTGCGGCGAACCCGGCCATTCGCTTTCCGCGGCGCGCATCGCGGCGAGCAGCGGCGAGGCGTCCGTCGCGAAGCGGCCCGATTCCCGGAGCTCGCGTACCCAGTGACGGAAGGAGGTCGCTGCGACGCCGATCATCGCGAGGATCGCCGGCGTCACGCGCCGATCCTCCTCGAGCAGCCGATTGTGGATGCGCTCCACGCCCCATGCGAGCTCGCCGAGCTCGGTCAGACCCACCATCCGGCCGCTGCCCTTGAGCGTATGGAACTGGCGGCGCACGGTGACGAGCGCGTCGCGGTCGGCAGGCGAATGCTCGAGCATCGCGAGGTGCGCGTCGACGGTATCGAGCACTTCGTCGGCTTCGGCAAGGTAGATGTCGAGAAGCTCGGCGTCGAGCTTGCTCGCGTCGGTGGCGAGCAGCCGCTGCGTCTCCTCGGAAATCTCGGGCGCCGGCGCGGCACCCGCTTCGACGATCCGATCGACGCTCGCCGCCAGCGCCGCGTTCTCACCGCCGCCGTCGATCTCGCGAATGGCGGCCTTGACCTGTGCGGCGAGCTCGGTGTCGCCGATCAGGTCCGCATCGTCGCGCAGGCTTGCGAGCTTCACCCGAAGCTCGTTACGCGCGTGGGCATCCGCCGGTGCGTTGCGCACGTCGGCGAGAAGCTGCGGCAGCGCGGCGCGGAGCTCCGCGACGGAATCCTCGACCGATTGCGGCTCGGAGACGGGCGCCGTCGGGGCGACGCCTTCGCGCTTCGCGATCAGCGGCGCGATGATGCGGTCGCGGTCCGGTCGCTGATGCAGGACCGCCTCGACGTAAAAGCCCAGGCCGGACAGCGACTCGGCGAGAAGCTCGAGTCCTTCCTCGTCGACGGTGGTGTCCGGATCGGCATAGCTTTCGATCTGGGTCTGGCACAGCGCCAGCAGCCGGTCGGCGTCGTTGAGCTCGAGCATCCGCAACGCGCCGCGAATCTGCTGGCTGTCCTTGGCGAGCGCCGACAGCTCGCGGCGCCGGGTATGGTCGCGGAAGAACGCGTCGAGGATCTGCTCCATGTGCCGCAGATTCACCTGCACCTCGCGCATCACCTGTCCGAGCAGCACGCGCTCCTGCGCGCGGCGCGACATCTCGTCGAGCACCGGCGCGCCGTCGGCCGTAGGCTGCCCGGATCGCGCGGCGGAAAGCCGCGCGAGCATCGCGTCGACCTGGGTGGCGAAATCGGCCGAGAGGTTGCCGAAGTTCTCGAACGCGCTCTCGGCGAGGAGCAGCGCCGTGGCGAACTCCATCGCAAAGGCTTCCGAGGCGCCCTGCGCCGGCATCACGCTCATGGGCTCGGCGAGCGCCGCCGTGAGCTTCGCGAGCGCCGGGTTTCCGATCTCCCGTGCCTTCGCATGCGCGGACGCAAGGAGCTGCGCAACCTTCGGCAGGTTCTCGCCGCGCCCCGATGCCGCCTTGAGCCAGGCATCCTTCGCGCTCGCGAGCTGTTCGCGCGCTTCGCGCAAGAGCGGCCTGATGCGAACGATGTCGGCGTCGAGCGCTTCCGCGGCCGGCATCAGCGCGGCGAGCTGATAGGCGCGCTGCACCGACTCGATCTGCGGCGCCGCGGGCTTCGCCGTCGCGACGTAATAGAGCACCTCGCGGCGCAGCCGGTCGGCGACCTTGGCGCTTCCCTCGGTCACGCGGCGGATCTGCATGTCGATCCGCGCGACGAGCTGCTTCACGCCGAACGACGCGTCGAGCGCCTCGTTCTCGAGCGCCTGCAGCAGCGCACCCGCGGTCCACCAGAATGCGCGCAGCGCGGGCTGCGCCGTCACGTCCTCGATGGCGGCGACCGCCTCGCGCATCATCGTCGCGCCGCCGGGCTGGCCTCGCAGCCAGTCGAGGAGGCCCCGCTGGTACTGGCGCCGCTCCTTCAACAGATGCGAGGCGAGCCTTGCGGCCGGCATGATCTCCGCGGACGCCGCACGCGGCGGCCGCACGTTGAGATCGGGATAGAAGAGGTCGGCGGGCGTCGGCTGGTCGAGCCCGCGTGCCCTGCGCATCGCCTCGTATTCCGCGGCGAGCGCGAGCGGGATCGGCGGCGCACCGTTCGCAACCTCGTCCAAGAAGACCCGCAGCCGGCTGCACGCGTGGTCGACGACGACGATCGCGTTCGGAAGCGCGTCGGAAGCAAGCTCCTCCATCCGCGAGAGCTGCCGCTCGATCTCGTCGGTGAACGCGACGACGCCGTCCAGTCCGACCATCTGGATCGCGCCGGCGGCCTGATGCACGTGCGCGCGTGCGTGCTTGAGAGCAGCGTTGTCGCCGGGGTTCGCGCGGAACGCGGCGAGCGACTCGCTGCCGCGCGTGAGCGCCTCGTCGATTTCCCCCTGCACCCACGTGAGGGGGCCGAGGTCGAAGTCCGTCGCGGTGTCGCTGCGCACGCTCGCCGTCTCGATCACGCTCGACTCTCCGCGGTCCTTAGACCTTGAAGCCGGCGACCGAGCTTCTGAGCTCGGCGGCGAGCTTGGTCAACTGGCCGATCGACACGTTGGTCTGCTTCGTGCCGTCGGTCGTCTCTTCGGAGATCCGGAGGATCCCCTGCATGCCGCGTGTCACGTCGGTGACCGACGCCGACTGGCGCTGCGTCTGCGCCGAAATGCGGCCGATCAGCTCGGCCAGCTCACGCGACACGCGCTGGATCTCGGCGAGTGCCTGTCCCGCTGCATCGGAAAGCTTCGCGCCCTCGACGACGCCGACCGTCGATTTCTCCATCGCCGCGACCGCGTCCTGCGTGTCGGCCTGAATCGTCTTCACGATCGCCTCGATCTGCTTGGTCGCTTCGCCGGAACGCTCGGCCAGGCGCTGCACTTCCTCGGCGACGACGGTGAAGCCGCGTCCCGCTTCGCCCGCCGAGGCGGCCTGGATCGCCGCGTTCAGCGCGAGCACGTTCGTCTGCTCGGTGATGTCGGCGATCAGCTCGACGATCTCGCCGATCTCGAGCGACGATTCGCCGAGCCGCTTGATCCGCTTCGACGTCTCCTGGATCTGCGAGCGGATGTCGTTCATGCCGGAAATCTGGTCCTGCACGGCGCTGCCGCCCTTCTCGGCCGCGGCGAGCTGCGCCTGCGCGACCTTCGCCGATTGCGCAGCGCTGTTCGCGACCTCGCTGATCGATTCGGCCATGCTGAGCACCGACGCGGACGCCTGCTGGATCTCGCGGTTCTGCCGCTGCGACGCTTCGTACAGCCGGTTCGAGATCGCCTGCGTTTCCTGCGTCGCCTTCGTCACCTGGTCCGTTGCCGAATTGATGCCACGCACGAGGGTGCGCAGCTCCTCGATCGTGAAGTTGATCGAGTCGGCGATGGCGCCGGTGACGTCCTCGGTCACTGACGCCTGCACGGTCAGGTCGCCGTCGGCGAGATTGCCCATCTCGTTCAGCAGGCGCAGGATCGCCTCCTGGTTGCGCTTGTTCTCGTGCTCGCTGTCCTGGGCGCGCACCCGCGCGTCGTCGAGGAACACCTTGGCGATCAGCGCAAGGCACAGGAGCGCGACGACACCGAAGCCGATCGCCAGGGCTAGCGTCATCGCATGCGTGCCGGGCGCGTTCTCGTATTGCGACGCGAGGTTGATCGTGTCGGTCAGCAGGGGCTCGGCCTCGTTGTTGATGCTCCGCGCGGCCTGCTTCGCGACGACGAGGTTGGCCATGTTCGACAGGATCGCGTTGACGCCCGCCTCGTAGTCGGTGAAGCGCTTCGCCAGCTCCGCGAGCGTGGCGCGCGCATCGTCCGACTTGACGGGCGCGAGGCGCAGCGCGTCGCTGCCCTTCGCGAGGCCGTTCACGACGTCGCGAAACGCCGCGTCGTCCTTGCCGAACAGGAACGCGACCTCGGGGTCGATCTCGTTCGCCGACGCGAGCGTGTTCGCGTTCTTCGCGATTCGCTGCGACAGGACCGCGAGCTGGTTGGCGTAGTCGACTTCGCGCAGGCTTCCGCCGCCCTGCCCGATCTGCTGGGCGGCCTGCTGCGCGAGCTCGAGCAACCCGCTGTTGCCGCCGTTGATCGCGGCTAGGCCGCGGGCGAGCGACGTCAGGCTGGCCTCGTTGTCGGTGAGGCGCTTCGCGGCCGCGTCGATGCGCTCGAAGCGCGCCTTGATCGCGTTCAGCGTTTGGACCGACGCCGCATCCTTCGTCGGATCGAGCGCGACACCCTTGTAGCGGCCGCCGCCCGTCAACGCCTCGACGTTCGCCTTGAAACGGTCACGGCTGTCGCGAACGGCGTCGAACGCGACCGGCTGCCCTTGCGCCGCCAATGCCGAGCCGCGCGCGAGGCGTTGCGAGAGCATCTGCATTTCGGTGGCGGCAGACGAATGGAGCGCGCGCTGCGCCACGGCGCGGTTGTCGAGGTAGACCATGAACACGGCGATCGCCACGAATGCCGCGGTCAGCACGCCGAGGATCTGGAACTGCCGCACGACCGGCAACTTGCCGATCAGCGGAAGCCGCGACGGCGGGTGCCCGTTGTTGCTCGCGCGGCTCGGCGGCTCGCCGACGCCCATCGTCGTCAGCGGATCGAAGCCGACCGGCGACGTGATGCCCATCCGCACCTGCGTCGTCGGCACGTCGAAGTCGGCGTTTTCCGCCATGCGCGGCTCGCCGCCGAAGAGCTTCGTCATCTTGAGCGCCATAACTGGTTCCCTCGCGCGGAGTTCACGCACCCACCTGCAAGAACGCCGGATCCCGGGCGAGCTGGCCCAGGTCGATTTCGCGCCACGAAACGCCTTCCGCGTCGCGCCAGCGCGCGACCTGCCACGGCGGCACGCCGTCCTCCATGGGCTCGGAGGCGAACTGCGCGAGGTTGCGCAAGCCGAGCACGCGCTCGACGACGATGCCCACGCTTTCGCCGCCGCGCGGCGAGAGCAGGACGAGCCGCGCGAGCGCGGCGGCCGCGACCTTCCCCTCGCCGAGGAAGGCCGGAAAATCGATGACGCTGTAGAGGTTGCCGCGGATGTTCGCAAGCCCCAGGAACCACGGCTTGGTCAGGGGCACCGTCACCACCGGGGGCACGGCGATCACCTCCCCCGCATCGCCGAGCCGGATCAGCCAGCGCCGCTCGCCGCAGGCGATGCCGAGGCGCGACGACTCGACCTGCGCGGCGGTCTTGCTCGCAAGACGTGACGCAAGCTCCTTCTGGAAGGAGCGCAGGTCGAGGCGGGCGGCGCGCGACATGGGCGACCTTGAGCGGCGGTCAGCCGAGCGACGCGATCTTGGCGAGAAGCGTCTCGCGATCCACCGGCTTGACGACGTAATCCCTGGCGCCCTGGCGCAACCCCCAGATCTTGTCGGTTTCCTGGCTCTTCGACGTGCACATGATCACCGGGATGGACTTCGTCTCGGGGTCGCGGCTGATCGCCCGCGTGGCCTGGAAGCCATTGAGCCCAGGCATCACGACGTCCATCAGGATCAGGTCGGGCTTCATCTTCCGCGCCTTGACGATCGCGTCCTCGCCGTTCTCGCTCGAGAACACCTCATAGCCCGCCTTGGTCAACAGGTCCTTCAGCATGTGCCGCTCGGTCGCCGAATCATCGACGACCAGGATTCGCTTGATGCCCATCGTGCCTCCGTTCCGCCCGGTCTCGGTCGCACGGGTCTCCGCGAGAACGGCCCGCGCCGTCGTCGGATTGGTCATGGGCGGGCCCCTACGCGGCGACCGCGCGCACGTGTGCGGCGACCGCCTTCAGCAGGCTTTCCTTGGTGAAGGGCTTCGTCAGGTACTGGTCGGAGCCGACCATCCGGCCGCGCGCGCGGTCGAACAGGCCATCCTTCGACGACAGCATGATCACGGGCATCGCGTGGAAGCGGCTGTTCTTCTTGATCAGCGCGCAGGTCTGGTAGCCGTCGAGGCGCGGCATCATGATGTCGACGAAGACCAGGTCGGGCTGGTGATCGGCGATCTTCGCCAGCGCGTCGAAGCCGTCGTCGGCGAGGATCACCGTGCAGCCGGCCTGCAGCAGGAAGATCTCGGCGCTGCGGCGGATCGTGTTCGAGTCGTCGATCACCATCACCTTGACGCCTGCAAGTGGACTGCCGCCCGGATTGTCGTTGCCCATCGCCGCCTTGGTCGATCCCCCATGCGCGGGCTCGTCGCCGCCTCCCGGCCCGGCAAGGGCCGCGATGCTGCACGGGATTTGCGCGGCATGCGGTGCCGCACCGGCCCCGAAGCGAGTCTGCCACGCCCCGGGCGGTCTTGCCTAGAGCATAAAGCTTGCCGGAATCGGCATCGGGTTTCGATTCTGATGAAAGCGCAACAAAGAGATCAGTTTTTACCCGGCGCGGCATGCCGTTGCGCGGCATGAGATGCCGCATGAGGACGAGCGGCAGCAAAGGCGACGGGGTGAGCGATCCGACGTCGTGCGGCGGGCCATGTGCCGCGCACCGCCTTCAGCGGCCGAGGAACATCCGATAAGCCGCGTTGGCCGTCTCGTCGACGTAGTCGTAGCCTAGGCCCTTGAGGAACCCGCGGAACTCCTCGCTGTCGCCCGGAGGGACCTGCATCCCGACGAGCACGCGGCCGTAGTCGTCGCCGTGGTTGCGGTAATGGAAGAGGCTGATGTTCCAGCGCCCGCTCATCCGGTCCAGGAAGCGCATCAGCGCGCCCGGGCGTTCCGGAAACTCGAACCGGTACAGGATCTCGTGCTCCGCGGCCGGCGCATGTCCGCCGACCAGGTGCCGGACGTGGAGCTTCGCCATCTCGTTGTCGGACAGGTCGTGGGCCTCGATCCGCGCCCGTTTCAACGAGGCGAGGAGTTGCGCGGTCTCGCGGCGGCCGGCCACCTCGATGCCGACGAACAGGTGCGCGACGTCCGGATCGGCGTAGCGGTAGTTGAATTCGGTGATCGAGCGCTTCCCGAGCAGCGCGCAGAACGCGCGGAAGCTGCCGCGCCGCTCCGGAATCGAGACGGCGAGGATCGCCTCGCGCGCTTCGCCGAGCTCCGCGCGCTCCGCGACGAAGCGAAGGCGGTCGAAGTTCATGTTCGCCCCGCACGCGATCGCCGCGAACGTGCGGTCCTTCGCGCGCGTCCTCGCGACCCACGCCTTGACGCCCGCGATCGCGAGCGCCCCCGCCGGCTCGAGAATCGCCCGCGTGTCCTCGAATACGTCCTTGAGCGCCGCGCAGATCGCATCGGTGTCGACGACGACGACGTCGTCGACGTACTTGCGCGCCAGGCGGAACGTCTCGCGCCCCACCTGCTTGACGGCGACGCCGTCGGCGAAAAGACCCACGTGCGGGAGCGTCACGCGCCGTCCTGCGGCGAGCGAGCGCGCCATCGCATCCGAATCGACGGGCTGGACGCCGATGATCGCGACCTCGGGCCGAACGCGCTTCACGTAGGCCCCCACACCGCTGATGAGACCGCCGCCGCCGATCGCGACGAAGATCGCGTCGAGCGGCGCCTGCCACTGGCGGAGGATCTCCATGCCGATCGTGCCCTGGCCGGCGATGACGTCCGGGTCGTCGTACGGATGCACGAACGTCGCGCCGAGCGACTTCTGCAGCGCCTGCGCCTTGTCGTACGCGTCCGAATACGAGTCGCCGTGGAGCACGACGCGTGCGCCGCGCGCCTCGACCGCGGCGATCTTGATGCGCGGCGTCGTGACGGGCATCACGATCGTCGCCGCACAGCCGAGTCTCTGCGCAGCGAGCGCGACGCCCTGCGCGTGATTGCCGGCAGATGCCGCGATCACACCCCGCGCCCGCTCGGAGGCGCTCATCTGTGCCATCTTGTTGTAGGCGCCGCGCAGCTTGAACGAGAAGACCGGCTGTTCGTCCTCGCGCTTCAGCAACACGCGATTGGAGAGCCGCGCCGACAGCGCCGGCGCGAGTTCGAGCGGCGTCTCGATGGCGACGTCGTAGACCTTCGCGGTCAGGATCTTCTGCAGATAGTCGATGGCCACGGCGATGCGCCGGTTCGTTGTGCAAAACCGGCGAGCGTAGCAGGGTCTGCCGTCACTGCGGCGCGAGCACGTGCGCGAGCGTCGCCCGCCCATCGTCGCCGACGCTCGCGAGCCAGAGCACCTCGCCCGTCCGCATCGGCCGCTCGCGCGGCTCGCCGTCGACCAGCAGCGATGCCACCTCGCCGAGCGTCGGTTGATGCGCGACGACCACGGTAGCGTTTTCGTCGGGCCAGCCGGCTGCCGCGAGCACCGCTTCGGGATCGGCACCGGATGCGAGGCGGCCGTCGGTCTCGAACGCGCGGCCAAGCGCGCGCGCCGTCTGCTGCGCGCGAAGCGCGGGCGAGGCGACGATGCGGCAGTCGTGCGGCAGCCGCGTCGCCAGCCAGTTCGCGATCCGAACGGCCTGGACGGCCCCGAGAGGCGTGAGTGGCCGCGACTCGTCCGGCACGCCGGGGGCCGCGTCGCAATGCCGCCAGAGAATCAGGTCCACCGCAGCAACCGGTCGCGGGGCGACCGCCAAGCGGTCATGCCAGCGCGAGTGCGACCGGTTCGGCCTCGAGCGCGAGCCACACGCATCCCGCCCTGCATTCGCGCGCGAGCGCGTCGAGGTAGGCCCGATGCGCGGCAAGCTCGCCCTCGTCCGGCACGACGCGATGAACGACGTAACGCGCGCTGCGCATGGCGGCGCCGTCGATCGCGGGCACGGTCGGCAGCGCCGGCGTGTACATGTCGATGACGAGCGTCTCCTGGCCGCGGGTCATCGCGAGGTAGACCTCGGCCAGAAGTTGCGCGTCGAGGAGCGCGCCGTGCAGCGTCCGCTGGGCGTTCGACACGCCGAAGCGCTCGCAGAGCGCATCGAGATGGTTGCGCTTGCCGGGGAAGGTGTCGCGCGCGAGCGCGAGCGTGTCGATGAGGCTCGCGTAGATCGACGCCGATCGCGGCAGCCCGCAAAGGTCGAACTCGGCGTCGAAGAACGCGACGTCGAACGGCGCGTTGTGAATGATCCATTCGGCGCCGCGCGCGAAGTCGACGAAATCGTTCGCGATGTCGGCGAAGCGCGGCATGCCGCGCAGATCGTCACGCGTCATGCCGTGCACCTCGGTGGCCGCGACGTCGATGTCGCGCTCCGGGTCGATTCGATAGTGCAGATGCCGGCCGGTCAGCCTGCGGTTGACCACTTCGACGGCCGCGATCTCGATGATCCGGTGGCCCTGGCGGGGATCGAGGCCGGTGGTTTCGGTGTCGACGAGGAGTTGGCGCATGCGGGGACGAAGGGGTCTAACGGCGCGAAGGGACGGTCACTGCTATTTCCTGTACTTCTGGATGGTCGCCTGTATCTCGGCTATCGCCCGCTCGATCTCGTCGTCGGTGAGATCGCGCTTCTCGCCGCTGCGCTCGGCGAGCGTCACGGTGGCGTCGACCTGCGTCTCGAACTGCCCGAGTTCGAGATTGTCCGTCGTCGTCGGCTCGTCCGCCAGCGTCTCGGGGCCCCAGCGCACGATGATCGCCGACAGATTGTCGCCTTCGGGCCCGGCGCGCGTCTCGGCTTCGCGCATCATCTGCGGCGCCGTCGTCAGGATGGGCGTCGACGTCAGCATCGTCGCCATCTCGGCGACCGGACAGACGCTCCAGAGGCCGTCCGTGCAGAGGATCAGGAGATCGCCGTTCATGATCGGGGTGCGCCGCGACAGGTCGATCACCGGGTCCGTCATGCCGCCCAGGCAGCTGAAGATCTTGTTGCGGTCCGGGTGCATCACGACCTCCTCGGGCGTGATCAAGCCCTGGTCGACCAGGTACTGCACTTTCGAGTGATCCTTCGTGGTCGCGATCAGCTTGCCCTGGCGCAGCAGGTAGAAGCGCGAGTCGCCGACGTGCGACCAGTACGCGTGACCGCCCTGGACGATCACGCCGACGCACGTCGTGCGCGGCGTCTCCAGCATCGAGAACTGGTTCGCGTAGGACCCGAGCGCCGCGTGCGCGCGGAGCATGGTCTCCTGCATGAACTTGAGCGGGTTGCGCAGGATCGGCTTCGCCTCCTGCTGGAAGCGCTCGATGAAGAGGCGCACCGCGATCTGCGCGGCGATCTCGCCGCCGACATGGCCCCCCATGCCGTCGGCGACGACGAGCAGCAGCGTCTCGCGGCTGTACGTGTAGGCGATGCGGTCCTGATTGACCTCGCGCGCACCCTTGCGCGATTCCTGGAAGATCGTGAAGCGCATAGCGCCCTAGACGCCGATCTCCGAGAACAGCACCCGCTTCAGGTTTCCGAAAAAGGTGAGCTTGCGCTTGACGGGCGCGATGTCGCGAATCGCGCGCTGCAGCGCGAAGACGCTCTGCGGACGCTCGAGCGGGTCGAGTCGCAGGCACCAGTCGATCACTTCGAGCAGGTTGTCCGAGTACTGGCCCGACCAGATCTTCTTCGCCGACACGAGGTGGTCCTCCTGCAGGCGGGCGTCGGCGGCCTGCGGCGCGAACGCCGCGAGGCAGGCGAACATCGACGCGCCGGTGCCGTACACGTCGGTCCACGGGCCGAGCCGGTCGTGGTCGCGATACTGCTCGGGCGCAGCGAAGCCGGGCGTGTACATGGGCGCGAGCTTCGGTCGATTCGTCGTGAGCGTCTGCCGCGCGGCGCCGAAGTCGAGCAGCACGGGGCTGCCGTCGGTGCGCAAGTAGATGTTCGCGGGCTTGATGTCGAGATGCAGGATCTTGTGCGTATGCACCTCGCGCAAGCCGTTCAGGAGCTGCATGAACACCTGACGCACGAAGCGCTCGGACATCTGGTCCTGGCGCATCTGGATCTGCTGCTGCAGCGTGCGGCCACGCTCGTAGCGCATCACCATGTAGACCGTCTCGTTCGCGCGAAAGAAATTCAGCACGCGCACGACGTTAGGATGATTGATCTTCGCGAGCGCGCGCCCTTCCTCGAAGAAGCATTTCATCCCGTACCGGAACGACGTCAGGTTTTCGGCCGAGCTCGCACGGACGATGTCCCCCTCGGTGCGCAGGACGAGCGACGAGGGCAGGTACTCCTTGATGGCGACCGGCTGGCCGGTCTCGTCGAACGCGCGATAAACGATCGAGAAGCCACCGCGGCTTATCTGGCGATCGATCCGGTAATTGAGCAGGGCATAACCGCCGGGAAGCGCTTGGTTGGTGGCGGGCATCGTGGATTCGTGGGCGGCGGAGGTGCGCGCGGACAGGATTCGACCGCAAGTCGCGTGCCAGAACTCCTCGCTTGCCTTGCACGAGGAGCGCGGAACGCATACATTGTCCGGATGCCCACGTTTCCTGTAAAGCCGAAAGTGCATGCGGACGGCATGCTTTCTTCGGTTTTTTCGTCATGATTCTCAGCATGACGGGGTTCGCGACGGCGAGCGCCGAACTGCCCGGCATTTCGCTTGCTGTGGAGCTTCGCTCGGTCAATCACCGTTACCTCGACGTCACCCTCAAGCTGCCCGACGAGCTGCGTTCGCTCGAACCCACGTTGCGCGAGCGGCTTGCCTCGGCGCAGAAGCGCGGGAAGGTCGAGTGCCGGGTGTCGCTCGCGAAGAGCGCGTCGGCGTCCGGCGCGATCGCGATCAACACCGAGCGCGTCGCGCAACTCGCCGGCGCCGCCGGCGCCGTCGCCCGTGCGGTCCCGGGCGCGTCGCCGCTCGGCGTTGCGGACATCCTGCGCTGGCCCGGCGTCATGGTCGATGCGACGATCTCCCCAGAGGCGCTCGCCGAGCAGGTGGATGCGCTGGTCCAGCAGGCGCTCGAGGAGCTGACCGCGGCGCGCGCGAGGGAAGGCGCGAAGCTCCGCGACGTGCTGGACGCGCGCTGCGCCGACGTCGAGGCACAGGTCGCGCGCGTCGCGCCACGCATTCCCGCGATACACGCGGCCTTCGTCGCGAAGCTGGGCGCGCGCCTCGCCGAAGCGGGCCTCGACGCCAACGACGAGCGGCTCAAGCAGGAGCTCGCACTCTTCGCGACGAAGATCGACGTCGCGGAGGAAGTGGCGCGACTCGTCACGCACTTGGGCGAGGTGCGCCGCATCCTGGCGCAGGGGGGCAACGTCGGCAAGCGGCTCGACTTCCTCGCGCAGGAGCTGCACCGCGAGGCGAACACGCTGGGCTCGAAATCCGTCGACGCCGAGCTTTCGCAGGTGTCGCTCGAGCTCAAGGTGCTGATCGAGCAGATGCGCGAGCAGGTACAGAATCTCGAGTGAATAATGACCATCACCACCCAGAGCCCCGGCGCGGCCGGCTGCCTTTTCGTCGTCGCCGCGCCGTCGGGTGGCGGCAAGAGCAGCATGGTCAACGCGCTGCTGGAGCGTGAGCCGGGCATCCGGTTGTCGGTGTCGTACACCACGCGGCCGCCGCGACCCGGCGAGTCCGAAGGCCACCACTATCATTTCATCGACGTGGCGCAGTTCGAGGCGCTGAGGAAGGGGGGAGAATTCCTCGAGCACGCCTTTGTCCATGGCAACTGGTACGCTACATCGTCCACCTGGCTCAAGTCGCAGGTCGCGGCCGGACAGGACGTGCTGCTCGAGATCGACTGGCAAGGCGCGGCCCAGGTACGGCGGTTGATACCCGACTCGGTTCACGTCTTCATCCTGCCGCCGTCGCTCGCCGCACTGAAGGAACGGCTCACCAAGCGCGCGCAGGACCCGCCGGAGGTCATCGAAAAGCGGCTGACGGCGGCGCAGGAGGAAATGCACCACCTGGGCGAGTTTGATTATGTTATTATGAATCAGGACTTTGCACGGGCCGTCGACGACCTCTCGGCAATCGTGCGCGCCGCGCGCCTGACCACTGCCCGCCAGCAGGCTCGCCACGCGAAGGTGCTTGCCCAACTCCTTTCTCCGCACACATGAAGGCTCGCCATGGCTAGGATCACGATCGACGACTGTCTCGCCAGGATTCCCAACCGTTTCGAACTGACGCTCGCCGCCACCAACCGCGCGCGGCAGATCACGTCCGGCGCCGCGCCGCTGGTCGAGCCCGACCGCGACAAGCCGACCGTCATCGCGCTGCGCGAACTGGCGGCGGGCAAGGTCGGCATCGAAATGCTGCACAAGATGGCGCCGACGACGTCCATCTAGCTGCCGGGGTCCGCACGATGTCCGAGATCGCCGAATTCACGCGGCACCTCGGACACTACCTGGCCTCGCCGGACATCGCGCTCGTCGAGCGCGCGTTCGAGTTCTCCGAATCGGCGCACCGCGGCCAGTTCCGCAAGTCCGGCGAGCCGTACATCACGCATCCGCTCGCCGTCGCGAGCATCCTCTCCGAGTGGAGGCTCGACGCCGAGGGCCTCGCCGCCGCGCTCCTGCACGACGTCATGGAAGACGCGTCGGTCAAGCGCAGCGAGATCGAGACGATGTTCGGCAAGCCGGTGGCCGCCATCGTCGACGGCCTGTCCAAGCTCGACCAGATCGAGTTCGCGACGCGCGAGGACGCGCAGGCCGAAAGCTTCCGCAAGATGCTGCTCGCGATGGCGCGCGACGTGCGCGTCATCCTGATCAAGCTCGCCGACCGGCTGCACAACATGCGCACCCTCGACGCGATGGCGCCGGGGCACCGGCGGCGCATCGCGCGCGAAACGATGGACATCTACGCGCCGATCGCCAATCGCCTCGGCCTGAACGCGCTCTTCCTCGAGTTGCAGGACCTTTCGTTCAAGCACCTGTACCCGCTGCGCTATCGGATCCTGGCGCACGCGATCAAGATGGCGCGCGGCAACCGGCGCGAGGTGATGAACCGGCTGCTCGACGTGATCCGCGAGGGCTTCGCGCGCGCGAACGTCGCCGCGGTCGTCACGGGCCGCGAGAAGACCGTCTATTCGGTCTACAAGAAGATGCGCGAGAAGCGCTACACGTTCTCGCAGGTGTTCGACATCTACGGCGTGCGCGTCCTCGTCGCGGACAAATCGACGTGCTATGCCGCGCTCGGCGTGCTGCACGAGCTGTACAAGCCGATTCCCGGCAAGTTCAAGGACTACATCGCGATTCCCAAGGCGAACGGCTACCAGTCGCTGCACACGACGCTGTTCGGGCCCTTCGGCACGCCGCTCGAGGCGCAGCTGCGCACGCACGACATGCACCGCGTCGCCGAGGCGGGTGTCGCCGCGCACTGGCTCTACAAGTCGGGCGGCCAGCTCGACCTCGCCGAGGCGCAGCGCGAGACGCACCGCTGGCTGCAAAGCCTGCTCGAGATCCAGTCGGAGTCGCGCGACTCGAAGGAATTTCTCGAGCACGTGAAGGGCGACTTGTTCCCCGACGAGATCTACCTCTTCACGCCGAAGGGCAAGATCATGGCGCTGCCGCGCGGCGCGACCGCCGTCGACTTCGCCTACGGCGTGCACACGGACATCGGCCATCACTGCGTCGCCGCCCGAATCAACTACGAGCTGTTGCCGCTTCGCACCGAGCTCAAGAACGGCGATCACGTCGAGATCCTCACGTCGCCGACGGCGCGGCCGAACCCCTCGTGGCTGTCGTTCGTCGCGACCGGCAAGGCGCGCTCGCGCATCCGGCATTACCTCAAGGGATTGCAGCAGAAGGAGTCGGCGGCGCTCGGCGAGCGGCTTCTGAATCAGGCGCTCGCGACGCTCAACATCGAGCCGGAGTCGATCACGTGGGATCGGTGGGAGGCGCTCGCGAAGGAATACGGCGCGAAGACGCAGCTCGAGATCCTCGCCGACATCGGGCTCGGCAAGCGCATGTCGTTCGTGGTCGCGCAGGCGCTGACCCGCCAGCCCGGCAGGGCCGACGACGCGCATGCGACGCATCACGGATCGGCGAAGACCGGCGCGCTGACCTTGCGCGGCGTCGAGGGTGTCGCGATCCAGTATGCGAAGTGCTGCCGGCCGGTGCCCGGCGACGCGATCATCGGTCAGTTCCGCAAGGGCCAGGGGCTGATCGTGCATCTTCGCGATTGCGCGAGCCTGCGAAAGCAGCGTTTCGACGGCGGCGAGTTGGTCGACGTCGAATGGGCACCCGACGTGAAAGGCGTGTTCGAGTCGGGGCTGCGCGTGCTCGTCGCCGATCGCCGCGGGCTGCTCGCCGAGCTTGCGACGGCAGTCGGCAACGCCGACGCGAACATCGACACGGTGTCGATGGAACGACCCGACGGCAACGACGAGGTCGCGATGTTCTTCGGCGTGCAGGTGCACGACCGGCGGCACCTCGCCAACGTCATGCGGGCACTGCACCGGATCCCCGACGTGCGCCGCGTTCAGCGCGCGCGCACGTGAGCGCCGCGCGCGGCGACACCGCGCGGCGCGGCGGAACCCGCCGACTTGGGGCGGCTGACGCTACCGCGCGGCGGACGCGCCGGCGGGCCTAAGGGTTACCTGCTCCTTCGCGAGCAGTTGCTGCAGTTCGCCCGACTGGTACATCTCGCGCATGATGTCGCAGCCGCCGACGAATTCGCCGTCGACGAACAGCTGCGGGACCGTCGGCCAGTTCGAATAGTCCTTGATTCCCTGGCGCAGCTCGTCGTCCTGCAGCACGTTGAACGAGGCGTAGTCGGCGACGCCGCAGCGCCTCAGGATCTCCGCGGCGGTGGCCGAGAAGCCGCATTGCGGAAACTGCGGAGTTCCCTTCATGTACAGGACGACGCGGTTCTGCGTGACCTGGTTCTTGATGGTGTCGCGAATGTCGCTCATCGTGGTCTCCGGTGAAGCATGATCGTCGATTCTACTAAATGCTCCCGGACGACTCGCGATTCAAGCACCGGCGGCCTATTCCTTGACCGCGCCGGTCAAGCCCGAGACGTAGTACTCGACGAAGAACGAATAGAGGATCGCGACCGGCAGCGAGCCGAACAGGGCTCCCGCCATCAGCGATCCCCAGTGGTAGACGTCGCCCTCGACCAGCTCGGTGACCACGCCGATGGGCACCGTCTTCACCTCCGACGACGAGATGAACGTGAGCGCGTAGATGAACTCGTTCCACGACAGCGTGAACGCGAAGATGCCGGCGGAGATCAGGCCCGGCACGGCGAGCGGCAGCACGATCCGCACGAGGATCTGCCAGCGGTTCGCCCCATCGATCAGCGCGCACTCCTCGAGCTCGAAGGGGATCGACTTGAAGTAGCCCATCAGGAGCCACGTGCAGAACGGGATCAGGAACGTCGGGTAGGTGAGGATCAGCGCGAGCCGCGTGTCGAAGAGCTGCAGCCTGTAGATCATCGTCGCCAGCGGGATGAACAGGATCGATGGCGGCACGAGGTAGGCGAGGAAGATCGCCATGCCGACGTAGCGGGAGCCGCGAAAGCGCAGCCGCTCGATCGAGTACGCGGCGAGGACGCTGCAGACGATCGACAGGAACGTCGCGAGCACCGAGACGACCATGGTGTTCCACAGCCACTGCGGGTAGGCCGTCTCGAACAGCAGCTTGTGGATGTGGGCGAGCGTCGGGTGGTGCACCCAGAACGGATTGCCCTCGCGCGACAGGAGCTCGTCGTCCGGCTTGAGGCTCGTGATGACCATCCAGTAGAACGGGAACAGCAGCACGATCAGGAAGACGCCGAGCGGCACCCACGTCGTCACGATGCGGCGCGGCAGCGACACGAGGTAGCTCATGCCCCGCGTATCGGTGACCGGCGGTGTCGCGATGCTCGCCATGGACGGTGATCGAACTTAGTCCTTGCCGCCCTGCTGCCAGGCGCGACGCTGCAGGCCGAAGTACGAGACAAGTATCGCGGCGAGCAGGAAGGGCACCATCGCGGTCGCGATGGCCGCGCCTTCGCCGAGGCTGCCGCCGGGGATTGCCCGCTGGAACGAGAGCGTCGCCATCAGGTGCGTCGCGTTCAGCGGCCCGCCGCGCGTCAGCACGTAGATCAACTGGAAATCGGTGAACGTGAAGAGCACCGAGAACGTCATCACGACGGCGATGATCGGCGTCAGCAGTGGCAACGTCACGTAGCGGAACTGCTGCCACGACGAGGCGCCATCGAGGCTCGCGGCCTCGTAGTAGGACGGCGAGATCGTCTGCAGGCCGGCGAGCAGCGTGATCGCGACGAACGGAACCCCGCGCCAGATGTTGGCGGCGATCGTCGACAGCCGCGCGTTCCACGGATCGCCCAGGAAGTCGATGTACTGGTGAATCACGCCCATCTTCACGAGCAGCCAGCTCACGATCGAGAACTGCGAGTCGTAGATCCACCAGAACGCGATCGCCGAGAGCGCGGTCGGCACGATGAACGGCAGCAGCACGATCGCGCGGAGCAGCGCCTTGAACGGCAGGTGCTGGTTCAGGATCAGCGCAAGCCACAGTCCCAGCCCGAACTTGATCACGC
Organism: Casimicrobiaceae bacterium; assembly: GCA_035455705.1. GTDB lineage: Bacteria > Pseudomonadota > Gammaproteobacteria > Burkholderiales > Casimicrobiaceae > VBCG01. Next base: position 18,739 of record DATIEN010000112.1, read on the forward strand.
TCGCGACGACCGTGTAGAAGATCGTGTTGAAGAGCGCAAGGCGCGTGACCTGGTCGTGCCAGAGGAAATCGAAATTCTCGAGCCCGATGAACTCGCCGGGCCGGCCGATCTTCGCGTCGGTAAAGCCC
>DATIEN010000113.1:0-8665 GCA_035455705.1 Casimicrobiaceae bacterium
GAGCCAGCGCGCATCGGCCGCGTTGACCGCGCTGTCGATGTCGCGCACCGAGTGATTGAACTCGCGCACCGCGACCGCGTACGCGAGCAGGCGCGAATCCGTGGTTTGCGCGAGCGCCTCGAGCGACGCCTTGCGCCGCAGGTAGGCGAACGCGCCGTCGGAAACGAACGCGCGGTCGCGCGCGCCCATCTCGCCGTGCTCGCGGAAGTACGCCGACAGCGCGGCGTCGGCCGGCATGTCCAGCCGGGCCACGCGCGCGATCGCGCCGGCCAGCGCGACGAGCTGGTTGCGATGCAGCGTCGTCACGCGGCGCTCATCGGCGCGCGGGGAGACGTCACTGCCCGTGCGATTCGGGCCCACCCGGATCGGGCTGGCGCGGGTCGGACACGCGGAACGGCGGGTTCTTCTGCGCCTGCACCTCCTCTTCGCTGACCGTGTTGCCGTTCGCATCCGTGCGGATCGCGTGGAGCTTGGCTTCGAGCGTGCCGCGCTTCGTGCGTGCGACGCGCATCTTGATCGGGATGTAGTGCAGCGACGGCGCGAGCCAGAACCACCCTTCGCCCTTGCCGTCGGCGCTCACCTCGTGCCAGCGCTGCGTCAGCACTTCGCCCTGCCGCCACGGCAGCATCTCCTCGCCTTCCAGCGACAGCGTGTAGCGCGCGACGCGGCGCGTGGTGGCGAGCGTGAACGCCTGGTCCTCGCGCGAAGGCGGCGAGAAGTACGGCTGCCACATGATCGTCAGCGGGTCGAAGGCGGGCGGCTCGAGCGTGTCGACCTTGCCGCCGTCGAGGATCACGTCCATCGAATCCCAGTTGAAATAGGCGACCTCGCGCTTGTCGGCGCTGCCGCGCTCGATCGCGAACTCGTACGGCTTGAGGCCCTGCGGCGTGATGATGCCGCGACTCTCGACCAGGCCCCGGCCGTGCACGAACAGCGCGGCGAGGCCGTTCGGCTCGACGACGGTCGAGATGCGGTAGCGGTCGCCGTCGTGCTCGAAGCGGTACGTCGCGTTGCCGATCATGAAGCCCTGCGTGCCGAAGTAGACGCCGTACACGAGGTCGAGCCGCGGCGGCAGCACGACGGGCGGCGCCGCGTCGGCCGGCGGGCCGATCACGACGTCCGCGAGCGGCGACGCGGCTTCGGATGGCGCCGCCGCCGTCGTGACAGGACCTTCTGCGCTCTCCGCGACGGGGGCAGGCGCGGGAGCCGGCGGCGCGGCGGTTGGCGCCTGCGTCGCGATCACCGGCTTGCGCGGTGCGGGCCTGCGCTGCGGCGCGACATGCGGCTTCGGCGGCGAGGCCTTCGCCACCGGCGCCGGCGCGGGTTTCGGAGGAGGCGCCGGAGGCGGCGGAGGCGGCATCTCCCTCAACTCGGCGGTGAGCGGCGGCTCCTCCGGCACGGCCGTCGGCGTGAAATCGACGGGCCACAGCGACCACGCGATATGCAGCGCGATCGACGCCGCAAGCGCGACGACGAGCGCGGGCCGCACGTACCATGGCGAGCGGCGCTCGCGCGGCACGGCGGGGAAGGCCGGCGGGACCGGCGGCGCCTGGCTCGCGAACGCCGTTCCGGACGCCGGTCGCGGTTTGGGGAGCGATGCCATTGCCCGAGGGACCGGACGCGTCGCGGCGAGTTCGGCCGCGCGCATGCTCATCGAACGTTCGGGGCCGGCGATTCGACGACGCGGACGCGGTCGCCGTCGAGGACGATCCGTCCCGCGCAGAAGTCGCCGACGACCTGCGGCAGCAGCCGATGCTCGGCCTCGAGCACGCGTGCGGCGAGCGTTTGGGCGTCGTCGCCGGGCAATACCGGCACTTCGGCCTGCGCGACGATCGGCCCTCCGTCGACGTCGGGCGTCACGAAGTGCACGGTGCATCCGTGGCGCGCGACGCGATCGGCGAGTGCGCGCGCATGTGTGTTCGTGCCTGGATACGCCGGCAGCAGCGACGGATGGATGTTCAGCATGCGTCCCGCATAGCGCGCGACGAACGGTGCGCCGAGGATGCGCATGAAGCCGGCGAGGACGATGACGTCCGGCTCGCTCGCGTCGATGGCGTCGGCGAGCGCTGCGTCGAATGCGTCGCGGCTTGCGAACGCGCGGTGATCGACGACGGTGGTCGCGATGCCGTTGCGCTCGGCGTACGCCACTCCTTTCGCGTCGGGACGGTTGCTGATCACGTGCGTGACGGCGCCTTCGATCGTTCCCGCGTTCGCCGCGTCGATCAGCGCCGCGAGGTTCGAGCCGCGTCCGGAGATGAGAACGGTGATGCGCGCGAGCGCCATCGGCGTGTCAGACGCGTGCGCCGATCGGCAGCGTCACGTCGATCAGGCGACGATCGCCTGTGCCTCGCCGTCGCGTCGCGCGACGATTTCGCCGACGTCGTACGCCTTCTCGCCATGCGCGGCGAGCGACGCGATCGCGCGCGACACGTCCTTCGCGGCGACCGCGAGCACCATGCCGAGGCCGCAGTTGAAGACGCGGTGCATCTCGTCGTCGGCGACGTTGCCGCTCCGCTGCAGCCAGTCGAAGATCGCCGGCCGCGGCCACTGCGCGCGCGCGAGCCGGGCCTGCACGCTGTCGGGCAGCATGCGCGGCACGTTCAGCACCAGTCCGCCGCCAGTGATGTGCGCCATCCCCTTGACGGCGACGTCCTTCATCAGCGCGAGCACCGGCTTCACGTAGATGCGCGTCGGCGCGAGCAGCGCGTCGGCGAGCGTTTGCGTGGCATCGAAGCGCGCATTCAAATCGGCGTTCGCGACGTCGACGATGCGGCGGATCAGCGAGAAACCGTTCGAATGCGGGCCGCTCGACGCAATGCCGATCAGCCGGTCGCCCGGCACGATGTCGCGGCCGTCGACGATCGCGGCCTTCTCGACGACGCCGACGGCGAAGCCCGCGAGGTCGTACGCGCCGCGGGGAAACGTTCCCGGATGCTCGGCGGTCTCGCCGCCGATCAGCGCGCAGCCCGCCTGCTCGCAGCCCTTCGCGATGCCCTGGATGACTTCGGCGGCGACGTCGACGTCGAGGCGCTCGCAGACGAAGTAGTCGAGGAAGAACAGCGGCTCGGCCCCCTGCACGAGGATGTCGTTGACGCTCATCGCGACGAGGTCGACGCCGATCGTGCCGTGGCGGCCGACGCGCTGCGCAAGGTCGATCTTGGTGCCGACGCCGTCGGTGCCCGCGACGAGCACAGGCTCGCGGTAACGCTTGCCGATCTCGATCAGCGCGCCGAACCCGCCGATGCCGGCCAGCACCTCCGGCCGCATCGTCCGTCGCGCGAACGGCTTGATGCGCTCGACGAGCGCATCGCCGGCGTCGATGTCGACGCCGGCATCGCGATAGGAAAGCGGGGGCTGCATAGGCGAAGCGGGCGCCACGATGCGGTAGAGTGCAATGTTTTTCGCCGCGATTCTACGCCACGCGTTCCGGATGACCGCGATCCGTCCGCCGCCCGCTCCGCCGCACGCCGATCCCTGGCAGGCAGCGGCACGCGCGAACGCCGCGGGCGCGTCGTCGCTGCGCACGGGCGTCGATCCCGACGTCGGGCCGCCTTCCGCGACGCGTCCTTCCCAGCCCGCCGCGCCTGCAAGCCGCCATCCGCTCGCGCCGAAGCAGTACGTGTGGATCGTCGGCGCGATCGTGGTGCTCGTCCTCGCGCTCGAGTGGCTCGGCCCGGTGCTGACGCCGTTTCTCGTCGGCGCGATCCTCGCCTACCTCGGCACGCCGGTCGTCGCGCGCGCCGAGAAGCGCGGCCTGCCGCGGTCGGTGTCGACGCTTCTGGTGATCGTCTTCATCATGCTGCTGCTCGCGGCGCTGTTCCTCGTGCTGATCCCGCTCGTGCAAGGCGAGGTCGCGTCGATCACGCGGCGCTTGCCCGCACTCTTCAACCACTTCACCGATCGCGTCGCGCCGTTCCTCGAGCAGAAGTTCGGCGTCACGCTCGCGCTCGACTTCGATTCGATCCGCACGTTCATCACCGAGAACGCCGACCAGGCGCGCGAGCTGTCGGCGCGGCTCCTGTCCGGCGTGAAGACCGGCGGCGCGATCGTGCTGGCGCTGCTCGTCAACGTCGCGCTGATTCCGGTCGTGATGTTCTACCTGCTGCGCGACTGGAACATGATCCTGCAGCGGATCGACGATCTGCTGCCGCGGCGCTGGGAACCGAAAGTGCGCGAGATCGCGCACGAGGTCGACCGCGTGCTCGCCGAATTCCTGCACGGCCAGCTCCTCGTGATGCTCGCGCTCGCCGCGTACTACTCGATTGCGCTGTCGGTGGTGCGGCTCGATCACGCCGCCGCGATCGGCATCCTGACGGGCTTGCTCGTCTTCATCCCGTACGTCGGCTTCGGGCTGGGGTTCCTGCTCGGGCTGACCGCGGCGATCCTCGAGTTCAACGGCTGGCCGGGCTTCGTCGCGGTGCTCGCCGTGTACGGCATCGGGCAGCTGCTCGAAAGCTACGTGCTCGTGCCGTTCCTCGTCGGCGACCGGATCGGCCTGCATCCGCTCGCCGTGATCTTCGCGCTGCTCGCGTTCGGCGAACTGTTCGGATTCGCCGGCGTGCTGATGGCGCTCCCGGTATCGGCGATGCTGCTCGTGGGGCTGCGGCATTTGCGCCGCGCCTACGTCGACTCGCCGGTCTACCGCAACGAGTGACTCGTCCGGCTTGCCACCGATGAGCGTCGAAGGACCGCCCCGAGGCGCGTCGGGCCATCACGCTGGCGAGCAGCTCGTGCTCGACCTCGCGAAGCCCGAGCCGCCCACGTTTTCGAACTTCGTTCCCGGTCCCAACCGCGAAGCGCTCGCCGCGCTGCGCGCGCTCGCGGCGAGCTCGTCGCGCGAGACCGGGATCCTGCTGTGGGGTGCGCCGCACGGAGGCAAGTCGCACCTGCTCGCCGCCTGCGCGGCGGAGGCGGGCGCGTCGCGGCCGGTCGCGTGGTGCGCCACGCCAGCGGCGCTGCCGGCGGCCGACGCGCTGCGGCCGTCGACGCTCCTAGTGGTCGATGCCGTGGACGCCGCCGATGCACAGGCGCAGGCGCTGCTCTTCACGCTCGTCAACCGGCTCGCCGCGCTGGACGGCCAGTGGCTCGCCGCGTCCGCGCTTCCGCCGGCGCGCGTCGCACTGCGCGACGATCTGCGGACACGGCTCGCCCTCGGGCTCGTGCTCGAGATCGTGCCGCTCACCGACGCGGACAAGCCCCAGGCGCTCGTCGCCTACGCGCGCGAGCGCGGCTTTCACCTGGGCGACGACGTGATCGACTACCTGCTCGCGCACGGCCGCCGCGACATGGGAAGCCTGATGGCGGCGCTGGCCGCGCTCGACCGGCGCTCGCTCGCCGTCAAGCGCGGCGTCACCGTGCCGTTGCTGCGCGAGTGGCTGCAGCGCGACCTGGGCTTGCCGCGCTAGCGGCGACCCTGTCGCCCGCGGACGAGGTCGGGCGTCGCCATCGCACGAACGGGAGTCCGGCGTGTCAACGCGATGGGATGCCAACGAAAGCGCCTGGTCGACGTCATGGACGCGGACGGCGGCCGCGGGTGTCAACGCCACGGATGCGCGCCGCGTTAATGGCGGCGACGCGCGATGCGCCGTCTCGGAATCCAACCGACTCCAAAACCTCAACTACACAGGACGCTCCTCCATGAACAAGCTGCTTGCAACGCTCGTTGCCGGCGCCTTCGTCGCCAGCACGACGATCGCGTTCGCGCAAACGCCCGCCACACCTGCGACGCCGGCCACTCCGGCGACGCCCGCCGCGCCGTCGTCCGGTTCGATGAAGTCCGACTCGATGAGCCACGACAGCATGAAGAAGTCGACGAAGAAGGCGAAGAAGTCGAAGAGCAAGAAGAACGTCGCCAAGGAAGACGAGATGATCAAGAGCAACACCAAGTCGTCGAACTCGGCCGTCAAGAACGCGCCGGCGACTGGCGGCGCCGCGATGGACAACGGCACGAACGCGCAAACCAAGGGCAAGTAATCCGGCCTCGGAGTTTTGACGTGTCGAGGCAGGCCGAAGCGGCCTGCCTTTGTTTTCCCTTCCTTCGCCTGGCGGACGGCGCGTACGGCGTGACGAAGACGCGCACACCGGGTTCGAGACGAGTGCCGGCCGTCGGCAACGAGACGAAGACCCGCGCCCGTCGGGGACGAACGGTCGTCGGCGCTGGTGCGCGCTACCGCCCTTCCGTTGTCACGGGCTCGCAACTTGCTGGCGGTATCATCGGTCTTCATCATTCCGAGTTTTTTGGAAAGCACACCATGAACCGAGCGACCCAGGCGCAACGGGCGGCCATCGAATCGGCGAACGACGCCGTCGGGCCGGCTGCGCCTTCGCGCCGGCCGGTCATCACGGTCGCGACGATCGCCGAGCGCGAAGGCCGCTTCCTGATGATCGAGGAGGAGACCCGCGTCGGCATCCGCCTCAATCAGCCCGCCGGCCACGTCGAGATCGGCGAGTCGATTCCCGGCGCGGCGGCGCGCGAAACTCTCGAGGAAGCCGCGTGGCAGGTCGATCCGACGGCCCTCGTCGGCGTCTATCACTGGCAGTCGCCGCTTTACGGCACCTATGTGCGCTTCACGTTCGCGGCGCTGCCGCGACGCCACGAGCCCACGCGCTCGCTGGATGCGGGGATCGTTCGCGCGCTCTGGCTCACGTACGACGAGATCGCGGCCCACCCGATGCACCGCAGCCCGTTCGTGCTGCGCTCCATCGACGATTACCGCGCCGGGCGGCGCTACCCGCTCGGCCTCATCGCGTCCCTTTGACCGTGCGGCGCAGGCGCGTCGTCGTCGGCATGTCCGGCGGCGTCGATTCTTCCGTTGCCGCATGGCTCCTGAAGCAGCAGGGCTTCGAGGTCGTCGGCGTCTTCATGAAGAACTGGGAAGACGACGATACCGACGAATACTGCACGTCGCGCGAGGACCTCGTCGACGCGGCATCCGTCGCCGACGTGATCGGCGTCGAGCTCGAGGCCGTCAATTTCGCGGCCGAGTACCGCGATCGGGTGTTCGCGCTTTTCCTGCGCGATTATGCGGCGGGCCGCACGCCCAATCCCGACGTGCTGTGCAACAGCGAGATCAAGTTCCGCGCGTTCCTCGATCATGCGCTCGCGCTCGGCGCCGATGCGATCGCGACCGGCCACTACGCGCGGGCGCGGCGCAACGCCGAGGGTCGGGTCGAGCTCTTGAAGGCGTTAGACGCGTCGAAGGACCAGACGTATTTTCTGCACCGGCTCACGCAGGAACAGCTCGCGCCGGTGCTGTTTCCGCTCGGCGGCATGACCAAGCGCGACGTCCGCGCGATCGCGAAGCGCGAAGGGATTCCGACGTACGCGAAGCGCGATTCCACCGGCATCTGCTTCATCGGCGAGCGGCCGTTTCGCGACTTCCTCGCGCGCTACCTGCCGCGCACGCCGGGGCCGATCGTCACGCCCGACGGCGCGACCGTCGGCCGCCACCAGGGGCTCGCCTATTACACGATCGGTCAGCGCCAGGGCCTCGGCATCGGCGGGCGGCGTCGCGCGGCCGATGACATGGGCGCGGAGCATCGGCCGTGGTTCGTCGCCGGAAAGGATGTCGGGCGGAACGCGCTGATCGCCGTGCAGGGACACGACCATCCGTTGCTGTACCGGCGCGAGGTGGCGGCGGTCGACGCGCATTGGATCGCCGATGAGCCGCCATCGATGCCCGCGCGGCTGACGGCGAAGACGCGCTACCGGATGCCCGGCGCGGGTTGCGAGGTGCGCAGCGAGCGCGATCGCATCGTCGCGACGTTCGACGCGCCGCAATGGGCGCCGACGCCGGGACAATACCTGGTGCTCTACGACGGCGAGCGGTGCCTCGGCGGCGGGGTGATCGATTTACCGCTCGGCATCTCAGCGAAGGAGCATGCAGCGGGTCCGTTAGTGCTCGAGGAATAGGCGGACCAGCGTCGCCGCGTTCATGGCGACGAGAACGCCGAACATCCACTGCAGCGTCTCGATCTTGCCGCCGAGCTTGAGCTCGAGCTCGGTCCTGAGCTGCTCGAATCGGGCGTCGACCTGCTGGAATCGGGCATCCACCTGCTCGAATCGCGCGTCCATCCGCAGCTCGAGATTCGCAATATCCGCGCCGAGATTCGCAATGTCGACCTTCGTTGCGACTGAACCGGCCAGCGCTTCGTTCAGCGCCCGCGCCTGCACCTCGGCCTGAGCGGCCGGCACGCCGGCCGCCTCCAGCTTGCGTGCGTAGTCCAGCGTGTCGAAGGGGAGCGCCGCCATGGTCGCGGGTGACGCTGCAATACTCAGAACGGAATGTCGTCGTCGAAATCGTCAACGTTCTTCTTGGCGCCGGCACCCTTTCCGCCACCTGCCGTCGCGGCCGCGGGCTCGCGCCGCGCCGGTGCGCCGCCACCCGCGCTGAACTCGACGTCGCCGCCGCCGGCGCCACCGCCGTCGCGGCCGCTGCCGATCAGCTGCATCCGGTCACCGACGATCTCGGTCGAATACTTCTCGACGCCGTCCTTGTCGGTGTACTTGCGCGTGCGGATCTGGCCCTCGATGTAGACCTGCGAGCCCTTGCGCAGGTACTCGCCCGCGATCTCGGCGAGCCGGCCGTTGAACACGACGCGGTGCCACTCGGTGTGTTCCTTCATCTCGCCGCTGGTCTTGTCCTTCCACTTGTCGGTGGTGGCG
>DATIEN010000114.1:0-13559 GCA_035455705.1 Casimicrobiaceae bacterium
CTGCGGAACGTGCCGCTTTTCAGCGGACTTTCCGCGTCGGAACTGAAGCTGCTTGCCTTCACGAGCGAGGTGCACTCGTTCGCGCCCGGCGACACGCTGATGCGCCAGGGTGACCCGGCCGATTGCGCGTACGTGATCCTCGAGGGAGAGGCCGAGGTGCTGGCTCGCACGCCGGCCGGCGAATTCGTCGTCGCGACGCTCGGGCCCAATGCGATGCCCGGCGAAATCGGCATTCTCACCGACGCGCCGCGCAGCGCGACCGTGCGCGCGAGGACGAAGGTGCGCGCGCTGCGCATCTCGCCGGACGTCTTCCTGCGCCTCGCCTCCGGGCGTCCCGAGCGAGCGCTGCACGTCATGCGACAACTGTCGGCACACATCGCGAAGGACCTGGGCACGCTCGCCGCGCTCAAGGAAGAGCTCTCGAAGGCGCAGGCAACCGTGGCGGCGCTCCAGGGCGCGCCGCGCTGAGCGGCCGCTCGAGCGGAACGTTCCACTCGCAGGCCGACAGGCGGCCGTCCCGCGCGAGCGCGAAGCGGTGCAGCGTCGCCGGCCGCAGCTTGACGGGCGGCTTTCCCGTCATGTCCCAGCCCGTCGCCATCGAGAGCAGCGCGCGCAGCACGCCGTTGTGGGTGACCGCGACGATCGGAGCGCCGACGGCGAGCGTCGCGAGCCAATGCCGCACCCGCGCTGCGACCTCGCGCGGACTCTCGCCACCGGGCGGCCGGAAATCGAGCCCACGCCGCCCGTTGGCGACGAACGCGTCGCCGTGCCGTGCCGCCAGCTCGTCGAGCGTGCGACCTTCCCATTCGGCCCAGTCCATTTCGACCAGCGCCGGCTCGATGGTCGGCGCACGTCCGGCCATCAGCGTCGCGGTTTCGACGGCGCGTGCGAGCGGGCTCGACAGCCATCGAATCGACTCCGCGGCGTCGAATGCGGCGCGCCAGCGCCAAGCTTCGCCGCGACCTTGCACCGAGAGCGGAACGTCGCGGCGGCCCTGCATCCGTCCGTCGGCGTTCCAGTCGGTGCTCGCGTGGCGGACGAACGCGATCAGCATGGCACGGTTGCGGCGTCGGCACGCCGGTTTCGCGCGAGCGTGTCCTGCAGGATCGCGTCGAGCTGGCGGGCGGCCGACGACACGTCGTGATGCGCGCGCACATGCGCGAACGCCTCGGCGCCCATCCGTTCGCGCAGCGCGGCATCGCCGAGCATCCGCCGCAGCGCGCCGGCGAACGCGCCAGGATCGCCCGGCGCGACGAGGATGCCCGTTCGCCCGGCAGCGACGATGCCGGCAACACCCGGCGTGTCGGCGCCGACGACGGGAACGCCGCAGGCCTGCGCCTCGAGGAACGCGATGCCGATCGCCTCGTCGATCGCCGGCCATGCGAAGAGATCGCCCGCGAGAAGCTGCGCCGCGATCGCGGCGGGTGCGAGAGCGCCCGCGAACGCCACGCGCGGAGCGAGCGGCGCGAATGCCGCTTCGACGGCGGGACGTGCCGGACCATCGCCGACGATCGTGAGGAAGAACTCGGTGTCGCCGAGGCGAACGAGCGCATCGGCGAGCAGGCGATACGACGCGAGCTTCGCGCCTTCGCGCATCATCGCGACGGTGACGATCCGCAGCGGACGAGGCGGCGCGAGGCGCGCGCGACGTGCAGCGCCGCCGAAGCACGTGGTGTCGACGAACGGCGCGAGGAGCGCGAACGGTGCCGCGAGGCCCCGCGCCTTGCGCACCTCCGGGACATCGGCCGGATTGACGAAGACGACGTTGTCCGCGGCAATGATCGCTTCGTACGCCGCCTCGTAGCCGAGCGCCCAGGGGCCGTCGCGCTGGCTGGGCGCGATCGATGCTTCGGCGACGACGTACGGAATGCCGAGCGCGCGACTCGCGGGCAGGCCGACGTGGTCGGGCGCCTTGTGGTGCAGGTGATAGGTGAACCAGAGCTGCGGTGCGTCGCTCCTGCGCCATCGCGCGACGAGCCTTTGCGCGATGCACCCGCCGATCCGTGCGAGACGTGCCTGGCGTTGCGCATCGCCGCGCGCGTCGAAGCTGCGCAGCCGGGACGCGACCGACACGCGGTGACCGGCGAGGCGCAGCGCGTCCTGCAGCGCATTGGCGATCGCGCGATCACCCGACGGCACCGGATGATCGATCGGCTTCAGCGGCGCGTAGAACGCGATGTTCACGCGGACGCGAGACAGGACGCGAAGCGCTCCGCAAGCCGGTCGGCACCGCCGTCGAGCGAAAACAGCGTCGTGGTCCGCTCGAATCCCGCGTCGCCGAGCGCGCGGCGCAACGACGGATCGGAAATGAGCCGGGTGAGGGCCGCCGCGAGTTCGTCGGGCGCACGCGGCGCGACGAGCAGGCCGGTCTGGCCGTCGACAATCAGCTCGGGAATGCCCGACACGCGGGTCGACACGCAAGCAAGCCGCTGGCTCTGCGCTTCGAGCAGCACGTTCGGCAGGCCGTCGCGATCGCCGTCGCTCGCGATCCGCGACGGCAGCACGAACAGCTCCGCCGTCCGGTATGCGCCGAGCACGACGGCGTGCGCCTGCGGGCCCAGCCAGCGGATCCGGTCGTCGATGCGCAATTCACGCGCGAGCGCCTTCAGCATCGGCAGCCGCGGCCCGTCGCCGACATGCAGCAGCTGCCAATGTCGCTCGCGCGGAATGCAAGCGAGCGCGCGCAGCAGATCGTCGAAGCCCTTCTTGTCGACGGCGCGGCCGACGGCGAGCAGCGTGACCGCCGAGCGCTCGTCGCGGCCGTCGGCGAGCGAGCGTGCGCGCGAGGGCGGCGGAAAGCGCGTGGTGTCGATGCCGTGATAGACGAGATCGACGTTGCCGCCGCGCGGCGCGAGCGTTCGCAGATGGGTCGCATTGCAGGACGTGCACGCGGCGACGAACGTGCACTCGGCGAGCTTCTCGCGCTTTTCCCAATCGGGAAGCGTCCAGATGTCCTTGGCGTGCGCGGAGACGCTCCATGCGAGCCCGCGCAGCATCGCCGCGTACCGCGCGACCGACGCGGGCGTGTGCAGGAAATGCGCGTGCAGATGCGCGATGTCCGCCGGCAGCTCCGTGGCGAGCACGAGCGCCTGGCCGAAACGGCGGGCGCGGTTGCGCGTGCGGTCGCGCCGGAAGTCGCGCCGCCATGCAGACAGCGCCTTCGCATAGCCGGGAAGCTTCCGCGCGCTTCGCCAGGCGCGCAGCACGCGCAGCGGGCCGTGATGCAGGTACTCGGGCAGGTAGGTGACGCGCGCCTTGATCTGCTCGTGCAGCGGATGCGTCGCGCGGTCGGTGGGCCGGCGCAGCGAGAACAGGGCGAGCGAGAAGCCGCGCCGCTCGAGCGCGAGCAGCTCCTGCGCGACGAACGTCTCGGAAAGGCGCGGATAGCCCTTCAGCACGACGGCGATCGAGCCGCGGCCTGTGGTCGACATCGATTGCGTTGCAGGATGGCGAGCGGTCTGCACGTCGCGGTCGGCGAGGGTTCGGAAGCCGGTCGGGATGCTACTATCATCGGCGAACGGCGGCCGTCGCGGCAAGAGGTCGGGCACGTGCGGCGACGCCTCGTTCGACGAGACGGCATGGACCGCTCCCTCTTCCGCTACATTCTCCGCCACACCTGGCGCGATCAGGCGTTTTTGCTCGTGCTGACGACGATCAGCTTCCCGCTGATCTACGTCAACCTCGAGCTGCCGAAGCGGATCGTCAACAACGCGATCCAGGGCAAGCACATCCCGGAAACCTTCCTCGGCTTCCACGTCACGCAGGTCTCGTACCTGATGGCGCTTTCGTTCCTGCTGCTCGCGCTGATCACGATCAACGGCGCGCTCAAGTACTGGATCAACGTGTACTCGGGCGTCGTCGGCGAGCGGACGCTGCGGCGGATGCGCCACGATCTCTACCGCCTCGTGATGCGCTTCCCGCTGCCGCAGTTCAAGACGATGTCGGCCGGCGAGATCCTGCCGATGATCGTCGCGGAGACGGAGCCGGTCGGCGGATTCATCGGCGAATCGATCGTGCTGCCGATCTTCCAGGGCGGCCTGCTCGTGACGTACGTGCTGTTCATCTTCATGCAGGATCCCTGGCTCGGCCTCGCCGCGATCGCGCTGTGGCCCCCGCAGATGGTGATCATTCCCCGGCTGCAGCGCAAGATCAACCTGCTGTCGAAGGAGCGCACGCAGACGGCGCGGCAACTCTCGGACAGGATCGGCGAATCGATCGCAGGTTTCGCCGAGATACGCGGCAACGATACCAACGAGCTCGAGCGCGCGGACATCAGCGACCGCCTCGGCAAGATCTATCACATCCGCTACGACATCTACCAGCGCAAGTATTTCGTCAAGTTCCTGAACAACTTCCTCGCGCAGATCACGCCGTTCTTCTTCTACTCGGTCGGCGGCTACCTCGTCATCCGCGGCAACCTGTCGATCGGCGCGCTCGTCGCCGTGATCGCCGCGTACAAGGACATCCTGAACCCGTGGAAGGAGCTCCTGAACTGGTATGCGACGAAGGAGGACGTGCGGATCAAGCACGAGCAGATCGTGTCGCAGTTCGAGCCGCCCGGACTGCTCGACCGGAAGCTTCTCGAGGAAGCGCCGGAGGCGATTCCGCCGCTCACCGGCGACATCACGGCGCAGGGACTGAGTTACAGCGAAGGCGGCGTCCACAACCGGATCGACCGTCTCTCGTTCAAGATCGCGCACGGCGAGCACGTCGCGCTCGTCGGCAACGGCAACAGCGGCCGCGACGACCTCGCGCATCTTCTCGCGCGACTCGAGCTTCCGACCGCCGGTCGCCTGGAGATCGACCGCGTCAACCTGGCCGAGGTCCCGCAGGCCGTTCCCGGGCGCCGGATCGCCTATGCGTCCCAGAACGCGCACCTCTTCACCGGCACGCTCGCGCACAACCTGTTCTATGGCCTCAAGCATCGCCCCGTTCACGCGCCGGTCTACGACGAGGAGGGCGAGCGGCTCGCGCAGCGGCGGCTTCGCGACGCGGTCGCGGCGGGCAACAGTCCGTTCGACATCCGTGCCGACTGGATCGACTACGAGCTCGCCGGCGTCGCCGATCGGACGGAGCTCGTGTCGGCGGCCGTGCGGATGCTGAAGCTCGTCGAGATGGAGCGCGAGGTGATCGGCTACGGCTTCGCGAGCGCGACCGATCCGAACCGCCATCCCGACCTTGCGGCGAAGGCGGTCGCGGCGCGCGGCCATGTCCGCGACCGCGTAGCGCGCGAGCACCTCGAAGGCGCCGTCGAATTCTTCGACCGCGACGCGTATTTCGAGAACATGAGCATCGCCGAGAACATCCTGTTCGGCACGCCGCGGCGCGCCGACTTCCGGCCTGCGGCGCTCGCCTACAACCCGGCGGTCGTGCAGTTGTTGCAGGACGTTGGCGTCCTGAACGAGTTGTACGAGGGCGGTGCGAAGGTCGCGGCGCTGATGGTCGAGCTGTTCGCCGACGTTGCCGCCGATAGCACGCTGTTCGAGCAGTACAGCTTCATCACGCCCGAAGACCTGCCCGAATTCCGCGCGCTGCTCGCACGCATGGGGCGCCGCGGTCTCGAGGCGGTATCCGACCGCGACAAGGCGCGGCTGCTCGCGTTGACGCTGCGTGCGGTCAAGGCGCGCCACCGCCTCGGCGTGATGGACGAGGCGATGCCCGAGCGCATCGTCAAGGCGCGGACCGAGTTCCGCAAGCGCTTCGGAGACAGCGGCGTCGTCGAGTTCTTCGACGTCGACCGTTACAGCGCCGCACTCTCGGTGCAGGACAACATCCTTTTTGGCCGTGTCGCGTACGAACAGGCGAGCGCGCAGGGTCGCGTCAGCGCGCTGGTGCGCGACATCGGTTTCGACGAAGGCATATCCGACGAGGTCGTGCGCATCGGCCTCGAGTTCGACGTCGGCAATGCCGGCTCGCGCCTCTCGTACTCGGAGCGCCAGCGCGTCGCGATCGCGCGGGCGATGCTCAAGAATCCCGACGTGATCGTGTTCAACGAGCCGACGTCGGGGCTCGACCCGGGTCTGGAGGTGCGCGTTCTGCGCGGCGTGCTCGGCTGGGCGAAGGGGCGCACCGTCCTGTGGTCGCTCTCGCGACCCGAGCTCGCGCGCGAATTCGACCGCGTGCTCGTGTTCGCCGAAGGGCAGCTGGTCGAGGAAGGTCGTTTCGACGAGCTGCACCGCGAAGGCAAGGCGCTCGCGCAGCTCGTCGCCTGACCCGGGTTGCGCGAGTAGCTGCGGCCATTGCGGTCACCGCCTTCGGGCATTAGGATGCGGCACCGCCGGGCGGTCGTCGGCCTTCGCCGCCGAGCCGGGCGGCTCGTCCACGGCGTTCCGCCAGTCATCGGGCGACCATTTCGGGAGACAGGATGTCGACGCACCCGCGCACGTGCACGTGTTCCACAGTCGCTTCCCGGCGCCGGTTTCTCGGCAGCTCGCTCGCGGTCGCGGCAGGTGCGATCGTCGGCACCGCCGTTACCGGCGGAGTCGCATTCGCGGGATCGCTTTCGCAGGCGCAGCGCGACAAGATGACGCCGGATCAGATCGTGGCGCTGATGAAGAAAGGCAACAAGCGCTTCGCGACCGGGCAACGCCAGGACCACAACTACCTGAGGCAGCAGCGCGAGAGCGCCAAGGGACAATACCCGGCCGCGGTGCTTCTGAGCTGCATCGACTCGCGGGCACCGGCGGAGACGATCATGGACCTGCGCATCGGCGACGTCTTCAACAGCCGCATGGCCGGCAACATCTCCAATCCCGACGTCCTCGGCGGCATGGAGTTCGCCTGCAAGATCATGGGCGCGAAGGTCGTGCTGGTGATGGGGCATACGTCGTGCGGCGCGATCAAGGGCGCGATCGACAACGCCGAGCTCGGCAACCTGACCGGGCTGCTGGCGAAGATCAAGCCCGCCGTCGACGCGACGCAGTATTCGGGCGAGCGAAGCGCGAAGAATTACGCGTTCGTCGACAGGGTCGCCCGCAAGAACGTCGAGCTGACGATGGCCGCCATCCGCCGCGACAGCCCCGTCCTCGCCGGCATGGAATCGAGCGGCGCCATCAAGATCGCCGGATCGATGTACAACATCGAGACCGGCGTGATCGACTTCTTCGCGTAGCGCCGATGCGTGCGGCCTGCGTCGCCGGGCCGCTACGCGCGTTGCGCAGGCCTCGCCACGGCCCGATCGAGCCAGTTGCGGACGACCTCGCCGATCTCGCGCAGCACGTCGTCGTCGGTCCTGGCGGCCGACTTCAGGACGTGAAAGCCGTGATCGGCGCCCTCGATCCAGTGCATGCGGAAATGGCCGCCAAGCCCGCTCACGACGGTATCCATCAGCTCGCGCCGGCACAACGTGTCGCGCGTGCCGTTCAGGCAGAGCGTGGGAACGGCGATCTTCGCAAGATGCGCGTCGCGCAGGCGCTCGGGCTTGCCGGCGGGATGCAGCGGGTAGGCGAGGAGCAGCAGGCCGGCACACGCGAAGCCGCGCGCGACGAGCATCGACGCGGCGCGCCCGCCCATCGAGCGGCCACCGAGGACCAGCGGCGCGTCCGGCGCGTCGATGCGCACGCGCGATGCAACGTCCGCGATACGCGCTTCGAGCACCGGCATCGGATCGGGGCGCCGGCTGCCGTTCTCGACGTACGGAAAGTCGAAGCGCACGACATGCAGGTCGCGTTCCTCGAAGGCGTGGGCGAGGGCGCTCATCCCGCGATCGTTCATGTGTCCGCCCGCCCCGTGCGCGAGGACGAGGACCGGACGCTCGCTCGCGCATGGCCGTTGCGAGTCACCGACTTCGCCCCGTGGCGGAAGCGATCGAAGCGAGCTTGGCCGGGCTCTTCCGCTCACCGATACGGATCGGCCGCGTCGCGCAACCCGTCTCCGAAGAAATTGAACGCGAGGATCACGACGATCACCGGAACGACCGGCAGCATCAGCCAAGGGTACAGGGCGACGACGTTGATGTTCTGCGCGTCGTTCAGGAGCACCCCCCAGCTCGTGATCGGCGGCCGCAGCCCGATGCCGAGAAACGAGAGTGCCGTCTCGCCGAGGATCATGCCGGGAATCGACAGCGTCGCCGACGCGATCAGGTGGCTCATGAAGCCGGGCAGCAGATGGCGGCCGATGATGCGGCTCGGCGTCGCGCCCATCAGCCGCGCCGCCGTCGTGTAGTCCTCCTCGCGCAGCGCCAGAAGCTTCGAGCGCACCGCGCGCGCGAGACCGGTCCAGTCGAGCAGCGCGAGGATCCCGGTGATCCCGAAATAGATCAGCACCGGGCTCCACGTCACGGGCAGAACGGCGGACAGCGCCATCCACAACGGCAACTCGGGAAACGAGCGGATGATCTCGATCATTCGCTGCACGGCGATGTCGACCCAGCCGCCGTAATAGCCTGCGATGCCGCCGATGACGAGCCCCAGCGTGAACGACAGCGCGATGCCGAGCAGGCCGATCGTGAGCGAGATGCGCGCGCCGTAGAGGATCCGCGAGAACATGTCGCGGCCGAGCCGGTCGGTGCCGAGCAGGAACAGCGTGCCGCCGGCCGCCGGGCACACGACGTGGAACGACATCTCGACCAGGCCCCAGAATCGGTACGCGTCGCCGGAGCAGAAGAAGCGCAGCGCCTGCGGCTTCGTGCGATCCGGCGTGTACACGCGGCGCAGGTTCTTCATGTCGAGCGACTTGCTCTGCCCGTAGACGAAAGGCCCGACGAAATGGCCCTCGTGGAAGAGGTGCACGCGGGACGGCGACGCGTAGATGAAGTCCGTGTGGCGCGTGTGCAGGTTGTACGGCGCCAGGAATTCGGTCACGAGCGTCGAGCCGTACATGACGAGCAGGATCAGCGCCGATGCGACGGCGACGCGGTGGCGGCAGAACTTCCACCACATGAGCTTCCATTGCGACGCCAGGTAGAACCGCTCCTGCTCGGGCGAGAGCTGCATCGACGAGCCGGGCTCGAACGGCTCCGTCGACACGAAGTGATCGGCGTTGATCCTGACCGGCGGCAGCTCGACGGTGCTCATCCCCGCGTTGCCCTGCGCGCCCGCATCGCGTGCTCCACTTTCATCGCGCGACGCCGCCGGTCAGTCGTATCCGCGGGTCGAGCGCGACCAGCGCGAGATCCGAGATCAGCACGCCGATGACGATCAGCACGGCGAGGAACATCAGGAACGTGCCGGCGAGGTACATGTCCTGGCTCTTGAGCGCGTTGAGCAGCATCGGTCCGGTCGTCGGCAGCGACAGCACGACGGCGGTGATCTCCGCACCCGAAATGATGTGCGGCAGAAGGCTACCGATGTCCGAGATGAAGAAGTTGAGCGCCATCCGCAACGGGTACTTGCGCAGCACCTTCCCGGGCGGCAGGCCTTTCGCGCGCGCCGTGACAACGTACTGCTTCTGCAGTTCGTCGAGCAGGTTCGCGCGGAGCCGCCGGATCATCCCCGCCGTACCGCTCGTGCCGATCACGATCACCGGGATCCAGCTGTGCTCGAGCACCGACTTCACCTTCTCGAGCGTCCACGGCTTGCCGATGAACTCGGGGTCCATCAGGCCGCCGATCGTCGTGCCGAAGAGCACGTTCGCGACGTACATCATGACGAGCGCGAGCATGAAGTTCGGAATCGCGATGCCGAGGAAGCCCAATAGCGACAGCCCGTAATCTCCCCAGCTGTACTGGTGCGTCGCCGAATAGATGCCGATCGGAAAGGCGACGCACCAGGTGAAGAGGATCGTCACGAACGACACGATGATCGTGAGCAGCATGCGATCGCCGATCACCTTCGTGACGGGCATGTTGAACTCGAACGAGTAGCCGAAGTCGCCGTGCAGCATGCCGCCGACCCAGCGCACGTACTGCTCCGGAATCGGCTTGTCGAGGCCGTAGTACTCGCGAAGGAACGCGACTTTCTGCTGGTCGACCGACTCGCCCTGCGCCTCGAGCTCGGCGATGTAGCTCTCGAGGTAGTTGCCCGGAGGCAGCTGGATGATCGTGAAGACGATGATGCTGATCGCGAACAACGTCGGGATCATCATCAGCACGCGCTTGCCGATGTACTGCAGCATCTACCGTCCCTCGCTGTCGAACCAGAACGCGTCCGGGTGGTACATGCCGAAATACGCGCCCGGGTCCCAGCTGAAGATGCCGTCGGCCGGGACGTTGCGCAGGTCGTCGCCGACGACGACCGGCTGCAGCGCGTGGGTCACCGTGCCGATCGTGTAGACCTGGTCGGCGTGGATCGCGAGCATCTGCAGCCACACGCGCTGGCGCTCGTCGTCGCCGCTCGCACGGCGCCACTCGGCGTACAGGTCGACGAGCTTCGTCACCTCGGGCAGGTCCGGCTTCTCGCCGCCCTTGCGGTTCTGCTCGTAATACTGGCCCCACATCGGCCATTCGAGTTGCTCCTGCGTCGTGGGCGCGAGCTCCGAGGGACTCATCTCCGGTGTCGGCACGCCGTTCGAAAGCCCCGACCACACCGACATCATCGACATGCCGGCGAACACGCGCTTGCGAAAGACCTCGCGCTGCGAAGGGCGCGCGAACATCGCGATGCCCAGGTCGCGCCAGGTGTCGCGGATCAACTCGAGCACGTCGGTCTCCTCGGAGCTCTCGCCCGACGTATCGATCACGATCTCCATCCGCCGCCCGTCGGGCAGCAGCCGTACCCCATCGTCGTCGCGCTGCGCGAGCCCGAGCGCGTCGAGCAACACGTTCGCCTGCTTCGGATCGTATTGCGACCATGCCGTGCGAAACTCGGGCCGGAAGAGCGGGCTTCGCGGCAGAACGGTATTGGCCGATTCCTGGCCGAGCCCGAAGTAGACCACCTCGTTGATCTCATGGCGATTGATGCCGAGCGACAGCGCGCGGCGGAACCGCACGTCGCGCATCAGCGCGCGCCAGGCCGGGTCGGCGACGTTCAGATTCGGATAGAGCGCGACCTGCGAGCCGATCGCCTTTTCCCACAGATAGACGCGATAGTGGTTGCGCGACTCCGCCTGCTTCAGAAACGTGTAGTTGTCGAAGCGGAGGTAGCGCGCCTGCAGGTCGACGTTGCCGGCGCCGGTGCGCGCCGGGATGAGCTTGTCATCGGTGATGTTGACGACGACGCGGTCGATGTACGGCAGTTGCCGTCCCATCCGGTCGACGCGGTGGAAGTACGGGTTGCGCACGAGCACGAAGCGCGTCGTCGGCAGCGGCGTCGTGTTGATCCAGGGCTCGAGCGTGGGCAGCGCCGGGTTGTCGAAGCGGAACTGCTCGTCGAGCTTCTGGTGCAGGCCCGCCCAGTTGCGCGTGCCGGCGGCGACCGCCTGTGCATTGGCCTTCTCGAGGCCGACGTAGCGCGCATGGAACTGCTTCAGGTAATGCGCCGGCCGGTAGATGAAAAGGGGACTGGGGCCGGCGAGCGCGGTAAGGAACTGCGGATTGGGCTCGTCCCAGGTATAGCGGACCGTCGTCGCATCGAGGATCTCGAACTTCGGCCCGTGGTTCTCCACGAGCAGCGCCCGCGGCAGGCCGAACGGCGACAGCTCCTTGTTGTTCGCGACGTCTTCCCAGTAGTACCGGAAATCCTCGGCGGTGAAGGGCTGCCCGTCCGACCACTTGTGCCCCGCACGCAGGTGCAGCGTGAAAATGCGGTTGCCGACGTTGTCGAGGTCCTGCAGGATGTCGGGAACGAGATGCAGCTTTTCGTCGTAGCCGATCAGCCGCGCATAGCCGTAAACGACCATCATCCGGATGTCGCGGTCCTTCGCCATCAGCGTCCGGAGTTCACCGCCGTAGCGTCCGGTGGCCCAGCCCGGCCGCGCGACGTCGACGACGCGCGGCGCCGCCGGCAGACGCTGTGCAAGCGGCGGCAACTTGCCTGCCGCCACGTCGGCGGCAAGCGCGGTCGGTTCCTCGACCGCGATCGCGGGCCGCGCGATCGACAGTGCGAGCAGCAGCGCCAGCACCCGCAGCGCAAGAACGCATGGGCGCGCGCCGTTGGTCACGCCGTCACCGTTTCGCGCGCGACGCTCGTCGCTTGCATCCGTACGCGATGCCCGTCGCCGACGTCGACGAGCTCGCCGGCGTTGCCGTCGAGCCACGCATAGGGCGCCGGCCATTCGCCGGGGCTTTGCGCCGCACCGGCCTGGACAGCGGCGAGGTCGAGCTTGCGATGCAGGTCGGGGTAGGGGACGGCCGCGAGCAGCCCGAGCGTGTACGGATGCATCGGATTGCGGAACAGCACCTCGCGCGGCGCGATCTCGACGATGCGGCCCCGGCACATGACGGCGATGTCGTCGGCGACGTAATCGACGACGGCAAGGTTGTGCGAGATGAAGAGATACGTGAGGCCGAGCTCGGCCTTCAGGTCCTTCAGGAGGTTGAGGATCTGCGCCTGGATCGACACGTCGAGCGCGGAGACCGGCTCGTCGCAGAGAATCAGGTCGGGCGACAGTGCGAGCGCGCGCGCGATGCCGATGCGCTGGCGCTGCCCGCCGGAAAAGCTGTGCGGGTAGCGCGAGAGGTAGCGCGGATCGAGACCGACGAGGCGCATCAGCTCCTTCGCCATCTGCGCGCGGTAATCCGCATCGCCGATGCGATGGATCACGAGCGGCTCACGCAGGATGTCGAAGATGGTCATCCGCGGCGAGAGCGACCCGAACGGATCCTGGAAGATGTATTGGACGCGGCGACGAAACTGCATCAGTGTCTCGCCACTCGCCTTCGTCACGTCGATCGCCGTGCCGCGGTCGTTGTAGAGGACCTCGCCGCTGTCGGCGCTCATCGCGCGCATGATGACCTTCGACAGCGTCGTCTTGCCGCAGCCGCTTTCGCCGACGAGCCCGAAGCACTCACCGCGGCGGATGTCGAGCGACAGATCCTCGACCGCGCGGAACACGGGGCCTTCGCGGCGGACGAGGAAGCCGCTCGCGCGCTGCGCGAACGTCTTCACGACGTTGCGCACGCGCAGGTGAACGTCACCGGCACCTTCGGGCCATGGCTCGCGCATCTCCACGAGCGGTCCGGCCTCGTAGTCGACGTTGCGCACCGACACGAGCCGCTCGCCCGGCTTCATGTCGAAGTGCGGCACGGCACGCAGCAGCGCGCGCAGGTACGGGTGCTCGGGACGCTCGAAGATCGCCTGGACCGGGCCCATCTCCATCACGCGACCCTGGTAGAGCACGACGACCTGCTCGGCGATGTTCGCAACGACGCCGAGGTCGTGCGTAATGATCAGCACCGCCATGCCGAGCTCGGCCTGCAGGTCCTTGACGAGCGCCAGGATCTGCGCCTGGATCGTGACGTCGAGCGCCGTCGTGGGCTCGTCGGCGATCAGCAGCGACGGCCGGCACACGAGCGCCATCGCGATCATCGCACGCTGCCGCAGCCCCCCGGACAGCTGGAACGGGTACATGCGCAGCGCCCGTCCCGGATCGGGGAAGCCGACCTGCTTCAGCATCTCCTCGGTGCGCGCCATCCCGGCGCGGTGCCCGATGCGGTGATGCAAAAACAGCGCTTCGCTCACCTGGTCGCCGATGGTGTGCAGCGGCGACAGCGAGACCATCGGCTCCTGGAAGATCATCGAGAT
>DATIEN010000115.1:0-10885 GCA_035455705.1 Casimicrobiaceae bacterium
AATCCAGCGGCGCCGGCGTCGCAGGCAGCGGCGAGCCGCGACGGCCAAGTCTCACCGCCTGGAGCGCGATCAGAATCAGCCCGGCGGCGATCAGCGCGATGCCGAGCCACTCGAGTTCGGTCAGGCGCTCGCCGTAGACGACCATCGACGCAACAAGCGCGACCACCGGTACCGCGAACATGTTGAGCGATGCGGTTCCCGCCGGCAGCCAGCGCAGGATTTCCATCCACAGCAGGAAGCCGCCGGCGGTGGCGCCGATGCCGACCAGCACCAGGTACACGACCTGCAGGACGCTCCACTGCGTGGCCGGCACATCGAATGCGAACGGAAGCACCGTGAGCGGCACGACGCCGATGAGCATCTGCCAGGCGATGAAGCTCAGCATGTCGAAGCCGCGCTCGCGCTGGAAGTATTTCATCGCGACCGTTCCCGCCGCCCAGCCGAATCCGGACAGGACGGCCCACAGTTTCGGCGTCAGGTCGCCGCTCCATGACCACGGCTGCACGACGAGGAGGAGTCCGGCGAACGCGAACACGACGGCCGCCGCCTGCAAGCCGCGCACGCGCTCGTGCAGAACCGGCCACGCGATCACGATCGTCCAGAATGGCATCGTATAGACGAGCACCGACGTGCGACCCGCGCCGCCGAGCGCGACCGCCATCGTCGTCGCGCCGAAGTTGATCGCGGTCTGGAAGAAGGCCGTAACCGCGACCGCGCGCCAACTATGCGGCCAGAAATGGCGCCGGCGGGCGATCAGCACGGCGAACAGCACCAGCGTCGCGAGCCACGTGCGCTGGACGTTGAAGGAGAGCGGATGCGAATGCGCGAGCGCCGCCTTCATGACGAGCCAGTTGAGGCCCCAGATGCACCCGAGAATGGCGAGCGCCGCGTACGCGGCGCGACGCGAGTGGACGGCGACGGTCAATGCAGCAGGAACGGCTCGATCAGCGCCGCGACCTGCGCGGGCTGGTCGTGATGCAGCATATGGCCGGCATCGGAGACCGTCGCGAAGGTGGCGCCGGGTACGTGCGCGATCCGCCGGCGCACTTCCTCGAGTCCGTCGGCGCCCGCCTCGCCCTCGGGATGGCTCGCAAGCCAGCGCGGGATCTCGGAATCCTCGGCCGCGACCCACAGCACCGGCGCCGTGATGTTGCGCCAGATCGCGATGATTTCGTCCATCCGGTACACGTGCGGGAACGGCAGCTTGTGGCGTGGATCGGAAACGAGCTCCGCGCGCCCGTTCGGAAACGTCGCCGCCCACTGCGCGGCGAGGAATTGCGCCTTGTCGCGCCCAAGGCGCGGATTCTTCGACTGCAGCCTGTCGGCAACGTCATCGATGCTCTCGTAGGTCTTGAAGCCCGGCGGGTGCGCGAGCGCATCGAGCCACTTCGCCACCTTGCGCGGCGCGACGTCGGGGGGCTCGGCCGGAATGCCGAAGCCCTCGAGCGAGACGATGCGCGCCACCCGTGACGGACGCACGCCCGCGTAGCCCATCGCGATGTTGCCGCCGAGGCTGTGGCCGACGATGCGCGCCGGCTCGCCGCCGGCGAACTGCGCGAGCAGCGCCTCCAGGTCGGCGAAGTAATCGTAGAACCAGTAGCCCTGGGCCTGCCACGCCGAGCGGCCGAAGCCACGCAGGTCGGGCGCAATTGCATACCAGTCGCGCGCGAGGGCGTCGACGAGAAACTGGAACGACGCGCCGACGTCCATCCAGCCGTGCAGCAGCACGAGCCGCGGCCACTGCGGCTCTCCCCACGTCTGGACGTGATGGCGCTCGCCGCGAATGTCGACGAAATGCGACGTCGCGGGCTTGAGCGCTACTTGCGTTTGCAAAGCGCGAGCCCGTCCTGCCAACCCATCCGGTAATTGGGATCGCCGTCGAACCGCTCGGAATCCTTGCGCTCGGGTCCTTTGACGCTCGCGCAGCCGTCGGCATAACCCTGCCGGTACGGCAACGGAAATCCGGACAGGTTGATCGGAGGCGGGGGCGGCTCGGCGGTGCGCGGCAACGGCGGCGCGGTCGGGGGGGCGGAAGGTGGGACCGGCGCCGTCGCACAGCCGGCGACGACGAACGCGACGGCCGCGACGACGAGCGAGGCGCGCGCGTCGATCCGTCGTGCAATCGGGAGGAAGGGACGCGCTGCGTTCACGAAGACCGAAGCCGGTCGGCGATGTTGGCGGAGTAAAATTCTAGCACCGCGCTCCCCACGCCTCATGTCGTCACCCGGCTTCGTTCACCTTCGCCTGCACAGCGAGTATTCGGTCGTGGACGGCGCGGTGCGGATCGACGACGCCGTCGACGCCGCGGCGGCTGATCGCATGCCGGCGCTCGCGCTGACCGACCTCGCGAACCAGTTCGGGCTCGTCAAGTTCTACCGCGCGGCCCGCGCGCGCGGCATCAAGCCGATCGCCGGCTGCGACGTGTGGATCGCGAACCCGCGCGAGCCCGATCAGCCGACTCGCGCGCTCCTGCTCGTCGCCCATCGCGATGGATACCTGCGTCTCTGCGAGTGGCTGTCGCGCGCCTATCGGTCGCATCAGCATCGTGGCCGCGCGGAATTCGATCGCGACTGGTTCGCCGAGGGCACCGACGGACTGATCGCGCTGTCAGGCGCGCGCGACGGCGACGTCGGCCAGGCGCTGCTGCAGGGCAATGCCGACGCGGCGAAGCGCTACGCCCGCGAATGGGCGTCCTGGTTCCCGCATCGCTACATGCTCGAGGTGCAGCGCGCCGGTCACCCCGACACCGAAGCGCTGGTGCAGGCGAGCGTCGCAATCGGCGACGAAGTTGGCGTGCCCCTCGTCGCGACGCATCCGATCCAGTTCCTGACCGCCGACGATTTCCGCGCGCACGAGGCGCGCGTCTGCATTGCCGAAGGCCACACGTTGTCGGACAGCCGGCGCCCGCGCCGCTTCACGGCTCAGCAATACTTCGTCAACCAGGCGCAGATGGCGGAGAAGTTCGCCGATCTCCCCGAGGCGCTTTCGAACAGCGTCGCGATCGCGACGCGGTGCAACCTGACGATCCCGCTCGGCAAGAACCATCTGCCGCTGTTTCCGACGCCCGCCGGCGTCTCGCTCGACGCGCATTTGCGCGCGGAAGCCGCGCGCGGCCTCGAGCGCCGCCTGGCGCAGCTCTATCCGGACGCGGCCGAGCGCGAGCGCCGCCGCGCCGAGTACGAAACGCGGCTCGAGTTCGAGGCGAAGACGATCGTGCAGATGGGCTTCTCCGGCTACTTCCTGATCGTCGCCGACTTCATCAACTGGGCGAAGCAGAACGGCGTGCCGGTAGGACCCGGACGGGGCTCCGGCGCCGGATCGCTCGTCGCCTATTCGCTCGGCATCACGGACCTCGATCCGCTGCGCTACGCGCTGCTCTTCGAGCGGTTCCTGAATCCCGAGCGGATCTCGATGCCCGACTTCGACATCGACTTCTGCCAGGACGGGCGCGATCGCGTGATCGACTACGTCAAGCACAAGTACGGCGCCGAATCGGTGTCGCAGATCGCGACGTTCGGCACGCTGGCCGCCAAGGCCGCCGTGCGCGACGTCGGGCGCGTGCTCGACCTTCCGTATTCGTTCGTCGACGGCATCGCGAAGCTGATCCCGTTCCAGCCGGGCAAGACGGTCACGCTGCGCAGGCGCGTTGGCGACCCCGAGCCGAACGTCATCTACGCGCGCGAGGCCGAGCCGCTGCTCGACCAGCGCGAAGCCGACGAGGAGGAGGTACGCGAGTTGCTGTCGCTCGCCTGCGAGCTCGAGGGCCTTCCGCGCAACGTCGGGATGCATGCGGGCGGCGTGCTGATCGCGCCGGGCAAGCTCACCGATTTCTGCCCGCTCTACGTGCAGCCCGGCGCACAGGCGCCGGTGTCGCAGTACGACAAGGACGACGTCGAGGCCATCGGGCTCGTCAAGTTCGACTTCCTGGGCTTGACCACGCTGACGATCCTCGACTGGACGCTTCGCTACGTGCGCAAGCTCGATCCGTCGGCCGCAATCACGCTCGAGACGCTGCCGCTCGACGACGCCGCGACGTTCGACGTCTTCCGCCGGGCGAACACGACGGCGGTGTTCCAGTTCGAGTCGCGCGGCATGCGGGAGCTCCTGAAGCAGGCGCCGCCGACGCGTTTCGAGGACATCGTCGCGCTGGTCGCGCTGTACCGGCCGGGACCGATGGAGCTGATTCCCGATTACATCGCCCGCAAGAGCGGCCGCGAGCGCGTCGAGTACCTCGATCCGCGGCTCGCGCCGATCCTCGAGCCCACCTACGGCGTGATGGTGTACCAGGAACAGGTCATGCAGATCGCGCAGGTGATCGGCGGCTACACGCTCGGCAACGCGGACCTCCTGCGCCGCGCGATGGGCAAGAAGAAGCCCGAGGAGATGGCGCAGCATCGCGACATCTTCGTCGCCGGCGCCGAGAAGAACGGGCTCGCGCGCGCGAAGGCGGTGCAGCTCTTCGACCTGATGGAGAAATTCGCGGGCTACGGTTTCAACAAGTCGCACTCCGCCGCGTACGCGCTCGTCGCCTACCAGACGGCGTACTTCAAGGCTCATCATCCGGCGGCGTTCATGGCGGCGAACCTGTCGCTCGTGATGGACGACACCGACAAGCTGAAGAGCTTCTACGACGACGCACTCGGGCAGGGGCTCGAGATCCTGCCGCCCGACGTCAACGCGTCGAATTACCGGTTCGAGCCGGTCGTCGCGAAGCGCATCCGCTACGGCCTGGGCGGCATCAAGGGGACGGGCAGCGCGGCGATCGAAGCGATCGTCGCCGCGCGCGAGGCAGCGGGACCGTTTACCGACCTCTTCCATTTCTGCCGCCGCGTCGACAAGCGCCTCGTCAACCGTCGGGTCGTCGAGGCGCTGGTGCGCGCAGGCGCTTTCGACGCGATCGATCCGCATCGCGCAGCGCTGTTCGCATCGGTCGGCATCGCGCTCGAGGCCGGTGAACGCGCAGCCGCCACCGCGTCGCAGGTTTCGCTGTTCGGCGAAGAGGCGGCCCCCACCGTGCCCGCGGCCGCGGCTTCGCGCGATTGGACCGAGGCCGAGCGCCTCGTGCACGAGAAGGCCTCGCTCGGCTTCTACCTGTCGGGACACCCGTTCAACGCACACGCCGCCGAGCTCGCGACGGTCGTGCGTACGGCGCTTTCGAGTCTGCAGCCGAAGAACGACCGCGTGCTGATCGCCGGCATCGTCACCGCATTGCGCGTGCAGACGAGCCGCCGCGGCAAGATGGCGTTCGTCACGCTCGATGACGGCAAGGGCCGCGCCGAGGTGATGGTCTACAACGAGACGTTCGACGTCGCGCGGACGCTGCTGCGCGAGGACCAGCTCGTCGTGATGGAGGTTCGCGCGACGCAGCGGATGACCGACGACGGCGAAGCGCAGGGCATGCGCATCGTCGCCGAGAACATCTACGACCTCGCCGCGGTGCGCAAGCGCTGGGCGCGCGGCCTTCGCATTGCGTGCAATGGCAACGCGTCTGCCGATCGTCTCGAGGAGATACTGGGCCCGTTCCGGCCCGGCACGCTGCCGGTCACCATCCGCTATGCCAACGAGCGCGTCGGCGGCGAGATCGAGCTTCCCGAGAGCTGGCGCGTGACACCCGACGATGCGCTGATCGAGCGCTTGCGCGAGTGGTTCGCGCCGCAGAACGTGCAGGTGCTCTATTAGGGCTTTGCGCGCCGCGCGCGCGTCGTACGCATCGTTCCTGCGTCAGCCCGACGTCGTTCGAATGCTCCTGATGGCGCTGGTCGCGCGGATGCCGATCGGCACGGTGTCGCTCGCGATGCTGCTGCACGTGCGCGCACTGACCGGCTCGTTCGCGACGGCGGGCGCCACCGTCGGCATCTACCTCGCCGCCGCGGCGATCACCGCGCCGCTCGTCGGCCGCTATATCGACCGCAACGGCCCGCGCGTCGCGCTGCTCGTGACCGGCATCGTGTCGCCGGGGGCGCTGCTGACGATGTGGGCGGCCAAACCGACCGGGCTCGACGGATCGTCGTCGCTGTGGGCCGTCGCGGCCGTGGCGGGCGCATTCTCGCCGCCGATCACGGTGCTGACGCGCACGATGTGGCGCTACCGCTTCGCCGACGAAGCGGCCCGCAAGATGGCCTTCGCGCTCGATGGCGTGTTGATCGAGTTCGCCTTCACCGCGGGTCCGGCGCTGATCGCGCTGCTGCTCGCGATCGGCTCGCCGACGGTCGCGTTCGGCGCCGCGTTCGTGTTCATGGCGCTCGCCGTGCCGATATTCGTCGCTTCGCCGGCGCTGCGTTACTGGCGCCACGATCCGCATGCCGACCGCCATCTGCTTGGGCCGCTCACCGAGCCTCGACTCATCGCGGTCTACGCGACGACGTTCCTGCTGACGGTCGCATTCGGCCTGCTCGAGGTCGCGTATCCGGGGTTCGCCGCCCAGGCGCAGGACCCGCCGCTCGCCGGTGTCCTGCTTGCCGTGAACTCGATGGGCAGCGCGATCGGTGGGCTCGTGTACGGTGCGCTGCACGTGAAGGCTCCGCGCGAGCGGCAGCTCCGGATCGGCATCGCGCTGCTCGTGCTGCCGCTCGCCCTCCAGGGACTGATCGGCCACGCCGGCTTGCTCGCGATCGTCGCGTTCGTCGCGGGCCTCTGCATCGCACCGACGTTCACGATCGTCACGCTGCTCGTCTCGGCGTATGCGCCCGCACGCTATGCGACCGAGGCGTTCACCTGGTCGGCGACTTGCGTCGTGAGCGGCATCGGCGCGGGCAACGCGGTCGGCGGCGTGCTGCTCGAGCGCTACGGCTCGGCGCTCGTCTTCGGGGCGTCGGGTGCGGCGGCGCTGATGTCGGCGACCTTCGCGCTAGCGCTGGTGCGCCGCCCGCGCTACGCGTTGCACGAGACGGGGTAGGCGCGGCGATCGGCCTGCGCCGGCGACGGCTGATATCGGACCCACCGGCTGCGACGCAGCGGCCAGAGTAAATTACGACGCAATGAAACGCGTTCCCCGGCGCACGGTCGTGCTCGGCTGCGTAATGCTCGCGCTCTTCATGGCGGCCGTCGAGGTGACGATCGTCGCGACAGCGCTTCCGCAGATCGTCGGCAAGCTGGGCGGCTTCTCGCTCTACACGTGGGTGTTCTCGGGCTTCCTGCTCACGCAGGCGTCGACGATTCTCGTCTTCGGCAAGCTCGCGGACCTGCACGGCAGACGGCCGGTGCTCATTGCCGGCATCGTCGTGTTCCTCATCGGATCGCTCCTCTGCGGTTTCGCGTGGTCGATGCCTGCCTTGATCGCGTTCCGCCTGCTGCAGGGACTTGGGGCGGGCTCGATTCAGCCGGTCGCGACGACGATCGTCGGCGACCTGTTCACGCCGCAGGAGCGGCCGCGCGTACAGGGCTGGCTGTCCAGCGTGTGGGGATTCGCGGCGATCATCGGCCCCCTCGCGGGCGGCATCATCGTGCAGGCGTTGTCGTGGCACTGGATCTTCTGGATCAACGTGCCCGTCGGCATCCTCGCAATCACGGGCCTTTCCCTCTTCCTGCAGGAGGACGTCGCGCACCGTCCGCATCGCATCGACTACGTCGGCGTCGGCATCTTCTGGATCGCGATCGCGGCGCTGCTCGTCGCGCTGATCGCCGGCGGCGTCGACTGGGCGTGGCTGTCGTGGCCGACGTTCGCGCTCGTCACCCTGTTCGCGGTCGCGCTCGTCCTTTACCTGCGGCGCGAGCGCCGCGCACCCGAGCCGATGATCGACCTCGACCTCTGGCGCTCCCGGCTGGTGGCCAGCGTGAACGCGAGCTCGCTTTTCGGCGGGGCGGCGATAATCGGCGTCACGTCGTTCGTGCCGATCTACGTGCAGGGCGTTCTGGGGCGCTCGGCAATCGTCGCGGGATTCGCGCTGACGGCGATGTCGGTCGGCTGGCCGATCGCATCGACACTGTCGGGCCGCTTCCTGCGCGCGCTGGATGCGCGCAACACGGTGCGGCTGGGCGCGGCGCTCATCTTCGCGGGCTCGCTGGCCCTCGCCTTCATGCCCGACGGGAGCGGGCCGCTCGCCGCGGGCGCGAGCTCGTTCGTGATCGGCTTCGGCATGGGGCTCGTCAACACGACGTTCATCATCCTGATCCAGGGCAGCGTGTCGTGGGCACAGCGCGGAAGCGCCACCGCATCGAACATCTTCGCGCGCATGCTGGGCAGCACCTTCGGCGCCGCGGTGCTCGGCGCGGTGCTGAACGCAAGTCTCGGCAGCGCGTTCGCACGCTCGAGCGCCAGCGGTGTCGGCATCGACATGATCCGCAGCATGTTCGACGAAGGCGGCGTCGTGCTGCCCGCCGCGCAGCGGGCAGCCGTCGTCGACGCGCTGGGCTACGGCCTCACATACGTGTTCATGACCCTCGCGCTCTTCGGCGCACTCACGCTGGTCGCGGCGTGGCTCGTGCCGCGACGCGCCGCATTCGCATCCGCGAAGGAGCCCGGGACAGCATGACCACGGTTTTCGGCAACTACGTGGCGCAAAGCCAAGCGCGCGACCCGAAGCCTCGCCGACCCCGACGATCGCTCATTCGCCATCGCACGAAAGGAGTCATTCGATGACACTTCCCGAGTCCATGCGCTACATCGAAGTGAAGGAGGCCGGCGCGCCCGACGTGATGCGCGTCGCCCGCGGGCCGCTGCCGACGCCTGACCCGGACGACGTGCTGATCGAGGTGGCGTACGCCGGCGTCAACCGCCCCGACTGTGCCCAGCGTGCCGGGACCTATCCGCCGCCGCCGGACGCATCCCCGATCCTGGGGCTCGAGGTCGCGGGGCGCATCGTCGCGCGCGGCGATCGCGTGCGCGAGTGGAGCATCGGCGACACCGTGTGCGCGTTGACGCCGGGCGGCGGCTACGCGGAATATTGCACGACCCCGGCCGCATGGTGCCTGCCGATTCCGCAGGGACTCTCGGTCGAGCAGGCCGCCGGCCTGCCGGAAAACTTCTTCACCGTCTGGAACAACGTGTTCGATCGTGCCGGCCTGCGTGCCGGCGAATGGTTCCTCGTTCATGGCGGCACCAGCGGCATCGGCCTTTGCGCGATCCAGCTCGCCAAGGCCTTCGGCGCGACCGTGGTCACGACGGCCGGCAGCACGGAAAAGACGCAGTTCTGCCTCGCCATGGGCGCCGACCACGCGATCGACTACCGGACACAGGACTTCGCCGAGGAAGTGAAGCGCATCACGAACAAGCGCGGCGTCGACGTGATCCTGGACATGGTGGGCGGCGATTACGTCGAGCGCAACCTCAAGTGCCTCGCCGTCGAGGGACGGCTCGCACAAATCGCGTTCCTCAAGGGCAGCCGCGTCGAGTGCGACCTTCGATTCATGATGCTGAAGCGCTTGACGCTCACCGGCTCGACGCTTCGCGCCAGTCCCTCCGCGCGCAAGGCGGCGCTCGCGCGCGAGCTGCGGGAGAAAGTGTGGCCGCTGTTCGCCGCGGAAAAGGTGAAGCCGGTGATCTACGCGACGTACGACCTGGCCGATGCGGCGAAGGCGCACGGTCTGATGGAAAGCTCGAAGCACATCGGCAAGATCATGTTGCGCGTGCGGGACTGACCGGGGATCAATACGTCGCGCGGCCGCCCGAGGCATCGAACACGGCCCCCGTCGAGAACGAGCAATCCTCCGATGCGAGCCAGCAGACCAGCGCCGCGATCTCGTCGACGTCGCCGAAGCGGCCCATCGGTATCTTCGACAGCATGAAGTCGATGTGCTGCGGCGTCATCTGGTCGAAGATGGCCGTGCGCACTGCGGCGGGCGTCACGCAGTTGACGCGGATGCCCGTCTTCGCGAGCTCCTTGCCCAGCGATTTCGTGAGTCCGATCACCGCCGCTTTCGACGCGCTGTACGCGGGCGCGTTCGGATTGCCTTCCTTGCCGGCCACCGATGCGATGTTGACGATGCGGCCGTAGCCATTGCCGAGCATCAGCGGAACGCAGGCACGGTTGCAGTAGAAGAGGCCGTGCACGTTCACGTCGAACACGTGCCGCCACGCTTCGACCGGATATTCCCATGTCGTCGTGTTCGGCCCGGTGATGCCCGCCGAGCAGACGAGCGCGTCGATGCCGCCCAGCTCATGCGAGAGCGTCTTCGCCGCGCGCTCGACGGCGCTCGCGTCCGTGACGTCGACCGTCTGCGTGACGGCCCTCCGATCGAGCTTCTCGTTCGCGACGGCGAGCGCGCGCTCGTCGCTGTCCCACAACGCGACCCTGGCGCCGCTTGCCGCGAGCCGCCTGGCAACGGCCAATCCGATGCCCGAGGCGCCTCCCGTCACGAGCGCCCGCCGATTGCGGAAATCCAGCTGGTTCATCACGTCCTCACGATCCAGTCGTGCGGCACACCGGTTGCTTCACGTTGGGTGCGAAGCAGGCGGCGGCAGGGAGCTTCAAGAAGCGTCGCATGACATCGGGTCAGCGCCGCCATCGGCTCGAACGTAATTCTTACATCTCGCGTCAGGCAAGAGCGGCTCCGCTGTCAGCGGAACGCTTGCGCCGCAACGAATGGAGGTTTCGTCATGTCGATTTCGCTGATCGTTCTCATCATCGTGATTCTCCTGCTGATAGGCGCTTTGCCCACGTGGGGATACAGCTCGGGGTGGGGTTACTGGCCGAGCGGCGGTCTCGGGCTCGTGCTGCTGATCGTCATCATCCTGATGGTGATGGGACGCATCTAGGCGGGCTTCGATTACCGTCGCTGCGGGGACGCCTCGGTCGGCGCCCCGCGGCGCGGCGTCGTCACCACGACGCGTGAGCGAAAAGCTTGCGTGTAGCGTTTACGTGTCTTTTCGACGTGCGATCGGCGGGCTCGATTGGCGTGTCATTCGATCGAGTGCGCGGATGCCGGCAGAGAGACTCGAACTCCCGAC
>DATIEN010000116.1:0-8154 GCA_035455705.1 Casimicrobiaceae bacterium
GCCCATTGCGCACACTCGCCCTCGTCCTTCTTCTGCTGCTGGGCCGACTGCCCCTTCGCCGGATAGACGATCTGCTGCGCACTCACCGTCGAGGCGACGAAGCAGCCTGCCAGCAGCACCGTTGCGAGCCTGTCAACGATCGGTTTCATCACGTTCCTCTCGTGTCAATGTGTCGGGTAACCGGCTCGCGAGTCGCTCGGCGATGCTGCTGCCGAACGAACTTCCCGAGCGTCCTCGCCGCTGCTCTGCATTGGCGGCTCGTCGAAACTCCCGCCGAGGGCGAGATAGAGATTCACGCGCTGAACGAGCGCCTCGCTTTGTGCGCGCAGCAGCGCCGTGCGCGCGCCGTAGAGCGCGACGTTCTGCGTAAGGACGGCGCGAAGATCCCCGGAACCGACTCGGTAGCGAACCTGCGCGAGCTCGACGGTACGGCCGTTGTTCGTGACCGAGCTCGCCAGAATCGCCTGCCGTTCGGTCGCGGTGAATTCCGAGGAGAGCGCGGTCTCGACATCAGCGAACGCCCTGGTCGCGACGCGTCCGTAGTCGGCGATCGCGAGCCTCTGTTCCGCGGTGCGAACATCGACCTGCGACTCGAGCGCGTGGCCGTTGAAGAGCGGCGCGACGAGGTTGGCGCCGAGGCTCGCGACGGGGTTGCTGTGGTTCTGCAGCAGGAAGAGTTCGCTCGAAACGGAATTCACGCTCGCCGTGAGGGCGATCTTCGGCAAGCGCGCGGCCCGGGCCTCGAGCACGTTGTAGAACGCCGTATCGATGCGCCGCGCCGCCGCGATCACGTCGGGCCGTCGCTCGAGCAGCTCGGACGGCAATCCGACCGGCACCGGCCCCGGCATCGGA
This sequence comes from Casimicrobiaceae bacterium, assembly GCA_035455705.1. Classification (GTDB taxonomy): domain Bacteria; phylum Pseudomonadota; class Gammaproteobacteria; order Burkholderiales; family Casimicrobiaceae; genus VBCG01. The sequence continues at coordinate 853 of DATIEN010000116.1, forward strand.
GGCAGCGTCGCGGGCACGTCGAGCGCCGCTGCGGGATAGCGCCCGATCAGGAGCTCGAGCGCGCGCTGCGCCTGCTCGTAGGCGAGGGCGAGCTGCCGCGCCACATCGCGCGACGTGTCGAGGTTTGCGCGCGCCAATGCGACGTCGTACTCGTCCCCGCGACCCACGCGCAACCGATCGCCGGAGAGTCCTACCGACTGCTCGGACGCGCGAACGACGTCGTCGGCGATCGCACGCTGCGCGCGCGCTTCGATCGCGAGGATCCAGCTCTTCGCGACCATCGCCGCGATCGACTGCCTCGCATATTCGGCGTCGAGCGATGCCGACGCGTACTGCGCCTCGCCTGCCGCCTTCTGCGCGCGAGCCCGGCCCCAGACATCGAGCTCCCAGCTCGCGAAAAGTCCGAAGATATTGAGGCCCGACGCGTCGCCGCCCGACTTGCCGCCGCCATGCGCAAGCAGGTTCACGACCGGATAGATCGTGCTGTTTGCGAGCTTCGCGTAGGCTGCGGCCTGCTCCACGCGCGCGGCGGCGACGCGCAGGTCGCCGTTGTAGGCGAGCGCCTCGCGTACCAGCGAATCGAGCTGCGGCTCGTGGAACGTCGCCAGCCAGTTGGCGTGGACCTCGCCCTGGGTGCCACCCGTCGCCGCCCAGCGGGCGGGTAGCGTGACGTTCGGAATCGCTTGCGCGCGTACTTCCTCCGACGAAGGCGACGGCGCGAGCGCGCAACCGGCGACGGTCCCGAATGCCGGAACGAGCAAGGCCGACGCGATCGTGCGTACGCGAATCGTCATCAATGAAGCTTGAGGATCAGGTAGTCGAGCTTCGTGCCGATGCGCAGGATCACCTTGCGGATGATCTGGATCGCCGCGAGATGATCGGTGTAGATGGCACCGTCGCCGACGGCGCCGGCGGGAAGGAAAAGATCGGCGTCCTTGGGGTCGACAGCCAGTTTCACGGGAAAGCGACCCGCCGGCATGGGTCCGAACGCGGTCGTGGGCAGCTGCGTGCTGCTCGCAATCTGCCCCTGCCCCTGCGCCCAGACGATCGAATCGACCTTCGCCTTGATGATGCGTCCCGGGTACGTGTTGAGCGTGAACTCGGCCTCGTCGCCCGGCTGCACGAGCTGCAGCTCGTTCTGATGGTAGAGCGCGACGACCTGGTACTTCTCCTCGACGAACGTCATCGCCGGCGTGACCGGAAACGCCGTCGTCATCGATCCGGGACGCAGCTGCACGTTGATCGCATAGCCCGTCGTGGGCGCCGTGACCGTCGTCTGCGACAGCTCCCACTTCGCGTTCTCGAGCTGTGCACGGATCGCGGCGACCGGCGCGTACTCGTCCTCGAACTTGCCGGCGCTGCGCTGCTCGAGCTGGCGTTCGTTCGCTCGCGCTTGCACCTCCATTGCGCGCGCCTGCGCAACCCCGCTTCGTGCCGTTTCGAGCTGCGCCTCCAGCTCGCGCAGATCGGATTCGGCTTGCTCGAGCGTGAACTTGTCACCCGCCCCCGTCTTCACGAGCTCGCGGTTCTGCGTAACGCGCATCCGCGCGAGGTCGAGCTTCGACTGCACCTCGCGGATCTTCGCCTGCGACTGGAGGATCGCGGCGCGCGACTCGGTGACCTTGCCCCCGGCGCCCGCTATCTGCTCGGTCAGCTCGTGCGACGAGGCCACCGTGTTCGCGAGCTGCGCCTCGAGCGACCGGACGGTGAGCTCGTACGGCGTCGGATCGATGCGGAACAGAACGTCGCCCTTGTTCACGAGCCGGTTCGGCTCGACGGGAACCTCGACGACCCGCCCGCGCACCTGCGGCACGACGTTGATCACGTACTTGATCACGCGCACGTCGGCGCTCGACGGCGCGACGACGTTAAGCGCGAGGATCAGCGCGGTAAGGCCGACGATCGGGATGATGACGACGGTGACCTGGGTGCCGGTGTTCCACGGCAGCCACTTCATCTTGATGAAGACGAACCAGACGATGAGCGCGTAGATCGCGAGAATCAGGACTTCCATGGCTTCCTGGATCGGTTCGGGCGCGCTAACCCTTGGCGACGACGGCGACGGGTGCCGGTCGCGGCTCGACAGCCGTGCGCTCTAGCGCCGCGATGTCGTCGCGAAGCTTCGCGAGCGCGGGCGACAGCGCGCCCTTGCGTTCGATCGCCTCGAGCTCCTGGCGCAGGTGGTCGAGCTCGGGGGCGAGGAGCTGGCCGGCCCGCGCCTTCTCGCCAAGCTCGGTGTGGTAATCCTCGTGCTTCTCGGTGCCGTAGGCGAGCTTGTACGCGACCGGGCGCGTGTACGCCCACAGCCACGCGATCGGCCACAACAAGCCCCCGAACACGAGCGACAGCAGGCAAAGCGTCTGGATCGCCTGCACCTGCGGATGATGCCGCCTGTGCGCGATCTTCTCCGGCAGCACGTGCACCATCCAGAAGATCACGATGCCGATGATCGGCACGATGACGAGCACGATCCACGACAACACGTTCGCCGCCGTATCGAGCGCTTCCCCGCTCAGGAACGAGGCGTGCGCCGCCCCGCAGCTGCATGCGGCCGACGCGACCAGCAGATCGCGCGCAATGCGCTTGCGGCGAGAACGCAGGTTGGGCGGGGAATGGCCGCTTGCTCTCTTCATCGTCGACGCGCCGCCGGCAGCCAGTACGCCGGCATCGCGTGCAGCCAATGTCGATCAGCCGCTGTTTCGTCGTCCTTGCAATTCTCGACAGCAGTCCGCTAACGCCATGCGCTGCCGATTTGTATGTAAACGGCGTCGCCGACGCTGCTCTTCGCGTAGTCGAGCCCGACGTAAAGACCCAGGCGGCGCGCAATCAGGTATCGGAAGCCGACGCCCCCGCTCGCCGGCGTCTCCGCGGTCGAAAACGTGTCGCGGCCCCACGCCTTGCCGGCGCCGGCGAAGCCGACCACCGACCAGCGCTCGTCCACGTCGTAGCGCAGCTCGGTCTCCAACACGGCCACGTTCCGGTCCTGGAATCGCGCAGCGGGAATGCCGCGCAGCTCGATGAACGGCAGCATGTAGAACGGGACGTCGCCGCGCGCGACCCGCGCGTCGGCGCGCAGGCCCAGCGTCCATCGAGAAGCAAGCGGCACGTAATCGAAGACATGCGCGCGATACGACTCGAAGCGATTGCTGCCGCCGAACGCCTGGTCGTAGAACGTAGCCTCGGCCGCGGCCAATACGCCGCGATTGGGCGTGAAGATGTTGTCGCGTGAGTCGTGCTCGATCGTCACGCCGAGGCCCGAGCTGCGTCGGGCAAGCTGTCTCTCGGTCAGTCCTGCATCGCTCGGCGGCACCGACAGCTGCGTGGCGAGGTCGAGGTAGATCCAGCGCAGTCCGACGAAGGTGTCGCTGGCGCCGAGCCGCATCATCCCCTGCTGGAACGAGCCCAGGCCCTTGAGCGTGTAGCCGATCTTGTCCACGGAAAGCGGCAAGCTGTCGCCGATGCCGTAGAAGTCGAGTTTGATCGTGAAATCGCCGACCCCGCCGCGATAGCGATAGCGATCGTCACCAAAGCTCCACTGGCCGCCGGCCGCGGCCCCTTTCGTCCCGTTCGCGGTCAGGAACGCGCCCGCGCCGAAGACGTCGGGTGGCGGCTTTGGCAGTGAAGCGTCCCCGGCCTGCGGCGCCTCCTTGAAGAACAGAACCGCGACCCCGCCGCCGTAGCCCACGGCCGGCTCGCTGATGATGATGGGCACCGGCAGGAAGCTCTTGCGATCGCCACCACCCGACGATATGTCGAACATGCCGTCGACCGGATCGATGAAGCGGTTCAGGACGTCGGCCGACACGCTTGCGCCGGCACCCGCCAGGAAAACCGCGAGCAATCGCGGCAAGAAGCGCCGCGCCGGTCGAAGAACGGACATCAGGCTACACATGACGACGGCGCGAGGCGGCGATCGCGGACACGCTACAACGCGGGCCGCGGGGTGACAAGCGCAACCGTCGGCCTTCGAGCGGCGTGTCGCGAATTGCAAGGACCGTGCACGCACCCTGTCGCACGATAGCGACGCGGTCGATCCGAATCCGATCTATCTCGTCGCGAAAGGAGAACGTTATGGTTCGTGCGCTGGTCCGCTGCGGCGCCGTCACGCTGACGGCCGCCCTCGTCTCGCTATCGCTGCTCCCCGCCGCCCATGCGCAAACCGAGCAGCAGAAAGTGGTCGACCGCGCCCAGGTGACGCTCGACCATTTCATCCGCGATCCGAAGATGACCTGGCTGCAGAAGCACCTGCCGCAGGCGAAGGCCGTGCTGATCGCGCCCGAGGTCGTGAAGGCCGGGTTCATCTTCGGCGGCTCGGGCGGCCGCGGCGTGCTGCTCGCGCGCGACCCGCAAAGCGGCAAGTGGCGCGGTCCCGTCTTCTATACGCTGGCGACGGCCAGCGTCGGCTTTCAAGCGGGCGTAGCCGCATCCGAGAACGTTACGCTGGTGATGACGCAAAAGGGCTTGAACACGCTGCTCGCGACGTCGGTCAAGCTCGGCGGAGACGCGAGCGTTGCGGCAGGGCCCGTCGGGGCTGGCGCCGCCGGCGACGTCACCACCGATTTCGTCGCCTTCGCGCGCTCGAAGGGCGTGTACGGCGGGCTCAATCTCGACGGGACGGTGATCACCGCCAACGACGACTGGAACAAGGCCTATTACGGCAAGCCGGTTCTCGCGCCCGACGTCATCGTTCGCGGCACCGCGCACAGCAAGCAGGCCGACAAGATCCTTGCCGACATCACGAAAGCGAGCGGCAAGGCCTCGACCATGTGATCGGTCGCTCGCAGGCGTTCGCCGGCCGGACGCCTGCGCGATCGGCGCGCCAATCGTCGCGAAAGCCGCCATTCGCCCCCGTCGTTCGGGCCGCCCGCTCATCCCCGCCGGCGCCTGAACCTCGTGCGGCGATTTACGCCATGATGTTGACGCCGCCGTCGACGTAGAGCGTTTCGCCGGAAAGACGTCGCGCATACGGCGTTGCGAGGAAGGCGCAGGTGAAGCCGACGTCCATGATGTCCACGAGCTCGCCCAGCGGCGCTCGCTGCGCCGCCTCGGTCAGCAGCACGTCGAAATCCTTGATGCCTGACGCGGCGCGCGTCTTGAGCGGTCCCGGCGATATCGCGTGGACGCGGATGCCGCGCGGACCGAGCTCGTAGGCGAGATAGCGGCAGCACGCTTCGAGCGCGGCCTTGACGGGCCCCATCATGCTATAGGTCGGCACGACCTTGTTCGCGCCATAATAGCTCATCGCGAACATGCTGCCGCCCTTCCTCATGAGCGGCGCCGCCAGCTTCGCCATGCGGACGAACGAGTGGCAGGAGACGTCCATCGCCGTCGCGAAGCCCGTGGCGGAGCAGTCCAGCACCGGACCCTGCAGATCCTCCTTCGGCGCGAACGCAATCGAGTGCACGAGGATGTCGAGGCGATCCCATTTCGCGGCGATCGCGTCGAAGACCGACTCGAGCGCGCCGGGTGCGCCGACGTCGAGCGGCATGAAGATCGACGCGTCGAGCTCCTTCGCGATCGGCTGCACGTGCGGCTTGGCTTTCTCGTTCAGATAGGTAAGCGCGAGGTCGGCCCCCAGTTCGTGGAACGCTTTCGCGCATCCGTAGGCGATCGAGTTCGAGTTGGCGACGCCGACCACCAGTGCCTTGGCGTCGTTCAGTACGGGGCGTGCAACGGTGACGGACATGGACGGCCTCATCGACGTTCGGTGACAAGTTCGGGCGCAATCTCGAGCACGGCCTCGGTGGCCGCCTGCACGTTCTCGACGCTGACGCCTTCGGCGGTCTCGACGAGCCGTGGCCGGCCGTCGGCAAACGAGATGACGGCGAGCTCGGTGACGACGAGGTCGACCGCCCGCGCGGACGTGAGGGGCAACGAGCACTTGCGCACGATCTTGGGCTTTCCCTTGGCGGTGTGCTGCATCGCGACGATCACGCGTCGCGCGCCGGTGACGAGATCCATCGCGCCCCCCATGCCGGGCACCATCTTCCCGGGGATCATCCAGTTGGCGAGGTGGCCCTGCTCGTCGACCTGCAATCCACCGAGCACCGTCAGGTCGACGTGACCGCCGCGAATGAGGCCGAACGACATCGCGCTGTCGAACGTGCTCGCCCCGGGCATCGCGGTAACCGGGCGGCCGCCCGCATCGGTGAGACGCGCCTGCGCGAGCCCGTCCTGCGGGATCGGCCCCGTACCGATCAAGCCGTTCTCGGACTGGAAATAGATGTGCACGCCGGGCGCAACGTAGTTGGCGACGAGCGTCGGAATGCCGATCCCGAGGTTGACGAGCATGCCGTCGCGAAGCTCCTTCGCGATCCGCTTCGCAATGAGGGTTTGAGGGTCCATGAGTCAGGCCGCGATCAGGAAATCGACCAACGGAGCCGGCGTCATCACGTGGTCGGGCGTGATCATTCCGACGGGCACGATGTGCTCGGCGTCGACGATCACGGTGTCCGCCGCCATCGCGATCACGGGGTTGAAGTTTCGCGCCGTCAGCGCGTACGTGAGGTTGCCGAGATAGTCGGACAGGAAAGCGTGCAGCAGCGCGAAGTCGGCGCGAAGCGGCATCTCCAGCAGGTACTCGCGACCGTCGACGTCGATCTTCCGCTTGCCCTCCTCGACGACCGTCCCAACCCCCGTCGGCGTCAGCACGCCGCCGAGGCCGTAGCCGCCTGCGCGAATGCGCTCGATCAGCGTGCCTTGCGGAACGAGCTCGACCTCGAGCTCGGCCGCGAGCATCTTCTTCTGCGTCTCCGGATTGAGCCCGATGTGGCTCGCGATGACCTTTCGCAAGGCGTTCGCGCTGACGAGCTTGCCGATGCCAACACCCGGCAGCGCCGTATCGTTGCCGATGACGGTGAGCGCCTTCTTGCCCTGGCGCACCAGCTCGTCGACCAGCCGCTCGGACGTCCCGACGCCCATGAAGCCGCCGATCATCAGGCTCGCGCCGTCGGGAATGCGCTCGACCGCCGATTCCAGCTTAGTGGTTTCCATTTCGCCTCTTCACCTTCGACCTCACCTTCGAAGCGGCAACAGCTTCGGAACGAGACTCACGCCGACCGCGGCGGCGATGCCGATCACCGTCTCGACGAAACGGAGCACGGCGTAGCGCCACGGCTCGCCGTGGTGATCGAGAATCACGATGCCGCAGACATATCCGGCGAGCTTCGCCGCGCTCTCGAAGCGCAGCGCATTGCTCAGCATCATCGCCGCGAATATCGCGACGCCCACTGCAAGCGGACCCGGCGGCAGCAGACTCAGTGCCGCGCCCGTCACGGCGCCCACGACGGTCCCCGCGAGCCG
>DATIEN010000117.1:0-11423 GCA_035455705.1 Casimicrobiaceae bacterium
GACTACATCAAGTTTGCGCGTGCGCGCGGCCTTGGCGACCGCGCGATCCATTTCGGCCATGCGCTGCGGAACACCCTCGTGCCAGTCATCACCATCACCGGGCTGCAGCTCGGCTCGATCATCGCGTTCTCGATCATCACCGAGCAGGTGTTCCAGTGGCCCGGCATGGGCCTCCTCTTCATCCAGGCGGTGAGCTACGTCGACATCCCGGTGATGTCGGCGTACCTGTGCCTGATCGCGCTCGTGTTCGTGACGATCAACTTGATCGTCGACCTTCTCTATTACGCCGTCGATCCGCGGCTGCGCATCGACCGCCCGGGCGGATGAACGACCCCCGCGTCCGCTGCGCTCGCTGTCCCCGCAGCGGGCGCACTCAGCCGTTTGGCGCGGGCCTGCGCGCCTGACATGGCCAACCGCGTCGCACTTGCGTTGCGCCAGTCGTGGGACAGCGACCTCGCGTACAGCTTCCGGCACTCGCCGTACGCAATGGTCGCGGCCGTCGTGTTTCTCCTTTGCGTCGGGAGCTCGGTCTTCGCGCCGTGGGTCGCGCCGCACAACCCGTTCGACGTCGGGCTGCTCGACCTCTCCAACTCGCTCAAGCCGCCGATGTGGCTGCCCGGCGGGGATCCGGTATTTCCGCTCGGGACCGACGACCAGGGCCGCGACATCCTGTCGACTATCCTGTTCGGCGCGCGCATTTCGCTCGCGGTCGGCATCTGCGCGGTGTTGCTGTCGATGGCGCTCGGCGTCGCGCTCGGGCTTCTCGCCGGATACGTCGGCGGCAAGACCGACGCGTTCATCATGCGCGTCGCGGACGTGCAGCTTTCGTTCCCCGCGATCCTGATCGCGCTTTTGATCGACGGCGTCGCGCGGGCGCTGATCCCCGGCGCGCACGAAAGCATGGCGTTCTACGTGCTCGTGCTGTCGATCGGCGTGTCGGGCTGGGTGCAATACGCGCGCACGGTCCGCGGGTCGACGTTCGTCGAGAAGAACAAGGAGTACGTGCAGGCGGCGCGTCTCTTCGGCATTCATCCGCTCGCGATCATGGCGCGACACGTGCTGCCGAACGTCGTCGGCCCGGTCCTCGTCATCGCAACCATCCACATCGCGACCGCGATCATCACCGAGGCGACGCTGTCGTTCCTTGGTGTCGGCGTGCCGCCGACACAGCCGTCGCTCGGCACGCTGATACGCATCGGCAACGACTTCCTGTTCTCGGGTGAATGGTGGGTCACGCTGTTCCCGGGCATCGCGCTCGTCGTGATGGTGCTCGCGATCAACCTGCTCGGCGACTGGCTGCGCGATGCGCTGAATCCGCGGTTGCGCACGTGATGGACGCCACGCTCGACGCCGGCTCCATTCCCGCGGCTTCCGGACGCCGCGAGCGGGCAAGGCAAGCGCCGGAGGGCCGTCCGCTCCTCGAGGTTCGCCACCTGCGCATCGAATTTCCGACGCGCCGCGGCGTGCTCACGGCCGTCGATGACATTTCGTTCGCGATCGGCCACGGCGAGGTGCTCGGCGTCGTCGGCGAATCGGGTGCCGGAAAGTCGCTCACCGGCGCGTCGATCATAGGGCTGCTCGAACCGCCGGGCCGCATTGCGGCCGGCGAAATCCTGCTCGACGGCGCGCGGATCGACAATCTGCCGCACGACGAGATGCGGCGCATCCGCGGCCGGCGCATCGGCGCGATCTTCCAGGACCCGCTCGCGGCGCTCGATCCGCTCTATTCGATCGGAAGCCAGCTCGTCGAGACGATCCGAACGCATTTGCCGATGAGCGAGACCGCCGCGCGCGAGCGGGCCGTCGAGTTGCTGCAGGAGGTCGGCATTCCCGCCGCCGCGCGGCGCATCGATCACTACCCGCACCAGTTCTCGGGCGGCATGCGGCAGCGCGTCGTGATCGCGCTCGCGCTCGCCGCGAACCCGCAGCTCATCGTCGCCGACGAGCCGACGACGGCGCTCGACGTCTCGATCCAGGCTCAGATCATCACGCTGCTGCGCAGGCTTTGCCGCGACCACGGCACGGCCGTGATGCTGATCACGCACGACATGGGTGTGATTGCCGAGACCGCCGACCGGGTGGCCGTCATGTACGCCGGCCGCATCGTCGAGATCGGGCCGGTCGCGGACGTGATCCGAGCGCCGAGGCACCCGTACACGATCGGCCTGATGGGCTCGATTCCGTCGCTCGCGGAGGACCGCGAGCGGCTCGTGCAGATCGAAGGGAGCATGCCCCGCCTGACCGCGATTCCGTCGGGATGCCCGTTCCATCCGCGCTGCAACCGCGTCTTCGACCGCTGCGTGCGCGAGCGCCCGGAACTGCTCGACGCGGGGACGTCTCGCGCCGCTTGCTGGCTGCATCTGCGGGAAGCGGGATGAGCGGGGGCACCTTGCTCGAGGTCGCGCATGCGACGAAAGTGTTCGACGTGTCGCCGCCGTGGCTCGCGCGCGTGCTCTCGCGCCAGCCGCGCCTGTTGCTGCACGCGGTCCAGGACGTGAGCTTCTCGATCCGCTGCGGCGAGACGCTCGGCCTGGTCGGCGAATCGGGCTGCGGCAAGTCGACGATCGCCCGGCTGGTCGTCGGCCTCTATCGATTGTCGGGCGGGACGATCACGTACGATGGCCGCGACATCGGCGGGCTGGCGGCGGGCGGCGCTCCGCGGGAGCTTCGCCGCAGGCTGCAGATGATCTTCCAGGATCCGTACGCGAGCCTCAATCCGCGCTGGCGGGTCGCCGACATCGTCGCGGAACCCATCCGCGCGCAGCGGTTGCTGCGCGGCGGGCGCGCGACCCGCGCCCGCGTCGATGCCTTGCTCTCGCAGGTCGGACTCGCCGCGGCCGACGGGCAGAAATATCCGCACCAGTTCTCGGGTGGACAGCGGCAGCGGATCTCGATCGCCCGCGCGCTCGCGAGCGAGCCCGAATTCCTCGCGTGCGACGAGCCGACGTCGGCGCTCGACGTCTCGGTGCAGGCGCAGGTATTGAACCTGATGCGCGACCTGCAGCGCGAGCTCGGGCTCACGTATCTCTTCATCTCGCACAACCTCGCGGTCGTGCATCATGTCGCCGATCGCGTCGGCGTCATGTATCTCGGACGCATCGTCGAGATCGCCGACAAGGCGACGCTGTTCCGCCATCCGCAGCACCCGTACACCCGGATGCTGCTCGATGCGATCCCCGACCTCGCGATGAGCGGCAAGCCGCGTATTCCGGTCGCAGGCGAAGTGCCGAACCCGCTGTCGCCGCCGTCGGGCTGCGCGTTCCACCCCCGCTGTCCATTCGCCAACGAGCGCTGTCGCCGCGTGGTGCCGGCGCTCGCGCCGAGCCGCGAAGCGGCGGCGCGCGGCGACGACGATCGCGTCGCCTGTCATGCCGTGGAGGAGGGCCGCATCGGCGCGACGGCCACCGCACGCGACGCGGCGCTGCCTGCTCCGCAATAGCGACGGCGCTTGACCGACGCTTGCTAGCTAGGCTGGCACCGCGTTGAACGCGAGATGGTTGCGGCCCGCGCGCCGCGCGGCCGACATCGCGGCGCTCGCGGCGGCGAGGACTCCGGCCGAGTCGCCCGCATGCTCGGGGAAGAACGCGACGCCGATCGACGTGCCGATCGGCGTGTCGGCGAGTGGCGGCTGCGCCGGGTCGTTCAGCACGTCGCGCAGCCGTTGCGCAAGCAACGCGAGCTCCCTCGAATCGCTCGCGTTCGGCGTCGCGAGCGCGAACTCGGTCGGAGCGAGCCGCGCGAAGACGTCACCTTCGCGCGATGCGGCGCGAAAGCGGCGCGCGATCTCGACCAGCAGCGACTCGACGGCCGGGCCTCCGTGCAACTCGGCCACCGCGGTGCAGCCGTTGATGTCGATGTGCAGCACGCCGACGTGCGAGCTTTCGCGGCGCGCATGGGCGATCGCGAAGGCGAGCCACTCGGTGAAGAAGCGACGGTTGGGCAGCCCGGTGAGGGCGTCGTGATGGTGCTCGGCGGCGAGACGCTCGGCGAGCTCGCGCCGCTCCCGCAACAGTGCGAGGATCGTCGCGAAGGCGACGCCCGCGAGCACCAGTGCGAGGCCTCCTAAGACCGCGCTCCACGCGAGGACGGTGTCGAGCCGCCGGTGACCGCTCGCACGAATCGCGCGCGCCTCGGCGAGCAGTGCGCGGACGTTCGCGGTCACGATTGAACGATCGGCGCCGCGCGCCGCAGCGTCGGTTGTCGACGACAGCTTCGACTGGACATGCTCGTCGGCGAGCCATTCGGTGAGCCGGCGGTCGTACGCGACGAAGTCGTTGATGCTTGCGATCACGAGCCACGCCACGACGACGAGTGCGCCCGCGGCGGCGAGGAACGCACCGAGCTTCCGTGACTCGATCGAAATCCTGGGCGACATTGCGAGAACGTACGCGCGTACGCCGCCGATAAAGCAACGTCCGCGCCAACGCGGCGCTAAGCACTAAAATAACGCGCTCCGCGAATCCGCCAATCTCGAGTCGCCAATGCTCGCGCGCACGCTCTACGACAAGCTGTGGGACAGTCACCTCGTTCGCGAGGAGGCGGACGGCACCGCGCTCATGTACATCGATCGTCACCTGGTGCACGAGGTGACGAGTCCCCAGGCCTACGAGGGGCTGCGTCTCGCGGGGCGCACGCCGTGGCGCGTCGAGTCGATCGTCGCGACCGCCGATCACAACACGCCGACGACGCACTGGGACGAAGGGATCCGCGATCCGGTTTCGCGCACCCAGGTCGAGGCGCTCGACGCGAACATCCGCCGCTTCGGCGCCAAGGCGTACTTCCCGTTCCGTGATCGCCGCCAGGGCATCGTGCACGTGATCGGCCCCGAGAACGGCGCCACGCTGCCCGGCATGACCGTCGTCTGCGGCGATTCGCACACGAGCACGCACGGCGCCTTCGCCGCGCTCGCGTTCGGGATCGGCACGTCCGAAGTCGAGCACGTGCTGGCGACGCAGTGCCTGCTCACGAAGAAGTCGAAATCGATGCTGATCCGGGCCGACGGGCGTCTGTCGCGCGGTGTCACGGCCAAGGACCTCGTGCTGTCGGTGATCGGACGCATCGGCACCGCCGGCGGCACCGGCCACGCGATCGAGTTCGCCGGCGAAGCGGTGCGCGCACTGTCGATGGAGGGCCGGATGACGATGTGCAACATGTCGATCGAAGCCGGCGCGCGCGCCGGGATGGTCGCGGTCGACGAGCGGACGATCGAGTACCTGAAGGGTCGGCCGTATTCGCCGAAAGGCGACCTCTGGACGAAGGCCGTCGGGTACTGGCGCACGCTCGTCAGCGACACCGCCGCGAGGTTCGACACGACGCATGTGTTCGATGCGGCCTCGATCAAGCCGCAGGTGACCTGGGGAACGTCGCCGGAGATGGTCGTGTCGATCGACGATCGCGTGCCCGATCCCGACCGCGAGCGCGACGGCGCACGCCGCGAGGGCATGGCGCGCGCCCTCGAATACATGGGGCTCGAACCGAACGTGCCGATCGCCGACGTGCGCATCGACAAGGTGTTCATCGGCTCGTGCACCAATTCGCGGATCGAGGACCTGCGCGAGGCCGCGAGCGTCGTGCGCGGCCGCCGCGTCGCATCGAGCGTGCGGCTCGCGATGGTCGTTCCCGGTTCCGGACCGGTGAAGGCGCAGGCCGAGGCCGAGGGGCTCGATCGGACGTTCCGCGACGCGGGCTTCGAATGGCGCGAGCCGGGATGCTCGATGTGCCTCGCGATGAACGACGACCGGCTCGAGCCCGGCGAGCGCTGCGCATCCACGTCGAACCGCAACTTCGAGGGCCGCCAGGGCGCCGGCGGCCGCACGCATCTGGTGAGCCCGGCCATGGCAGCCGCCGCGGCGCTCGCCGGCCATTTCGTCGACGTGCGTCGACTTCCCTAGCGCTGGGTTTCACGATGCAGCCATTCACCGTCCACAAGGGCATCGTCGCGCCGCTCGATCGGGCGAACGTCGACACCGACGCGATCATCCCGAAGCAGTTCCTGAAGTCGATCCATCGCTCGGGATTCGGGGTCAACCTGTTCGACGCATGGCGATACACCGATCACGGCGAGCCGGGCATCGACCCGGCGTCGCGGAAGCCGAACCCCGACTTCGTGCTGAACCAGCCGCGCTACCGGGACGCGTCGATCCTGCTCGCGCGGCGCAACTTCGGCTGCGGCAGCTCGCGCGAGCATGCGCCGTGGGCACTCGCCGATTACGGCTTTCGCGCGCTGATCGCCCCGTCGTACGCCGACATCTTCTTCAACAACTGCTTCAAGAACGGCCTTTTGCCGATCGTGCTTCCCGAGTCGGCCGTCGATCGGCTGTTCGCCGACGTCGCCGCCTTTCCGGGATTCGCGCTCACGGTCGATCTTTCCGCGCAGACCGTGCGCACCGACGACGCCAGCGTGGCGTTTTCGTTCGACGTCGATTCGTTCCGCAAGCAATGCCTGTTGAACGGCTGGGACGACATCGGCCTCACGCTTCGCCATGCCGACGAGATCCGCGCGTTCGAGGCGCGCCATCTCGCCGAGCAGCCCTGGCTTTGAAGGTCGCGGTCCTCGCCGGCGACGGCATCGGACCCGAGATCGTCGGCGAGGCCGAGCGCGTGCTCGACGTCCTCGCGAGCGAAGGCCTGCCGATCGAGAAGACGTACGGCGCGATCGGCGGTGCCGGCTACGAGCACGCGGGCCATCCTCTGCCGCCCGCGACGCTCGACGTTGCGCGCGCGGCCGATGCGGTGCTGCTCGGCGCGGTGGGCGCGCCCCGATACGACGCGCTGCCGCGCGAGATGCGCCCCGAGCAGGGCATCCTCGGCATCCGCAAGGCGCTCGGTCTTTTTGCGAATCTGCGCCCGGCAGTGTTCTATCCGGAGCTCGCCGCGTCGTCGACGCTTAAGGCCGAGGTGGTGGCCGGCCTCGACATCGTCATCGTCCGCGAGCTGACCGGGGACGTCTATTTCGGCGAGCCGCGCGGACGCCGCACCAACGCCGCCGGCGAGCGCGAAGGCTTCGACACGATGCGCTACGCGGAGGGCGAAATCGCGCGGATCGCGCGCGTCGGCTTCGAGACGGCGCGCAAGCGCAGGCGCAAGCTCGTCTCGGTCGACAAGGCCAACGTGCTCGACACGTCGATGCTCTGGCGCGAAGTGGTGAACGAGGTCGCGCGCGACTATCCGGACGTCGTGCTGTCGCATCTGTACGTCGACAACGCGGCGATGCAGCTCGTGCGAGAGCCCAAGAGCTTCGACGTGATCGTCACCGGCAACCTGTTCGGTGACATCCTGTCCGACGAGGCATCGATGCTCGCCGGATCGATCGGCATGCTGCCTTCGGCATCGCTGGACGCGAACGGGAAGGGACTCTACGAGCCGATTCACGGCTCCGCCCCCGACATTGCCGGACAGGACCGGGCGAACCCGCTGGCGACGATCCTGTCGCTCGCGATGATGTTCCGCCACACGTTCTCCCGTGGCGACGTCGCGTCGCGGATCGAGGAAGCGGTGCAGGCGGCGTTGCGCCGGGGGCTGCGCACCGCCGATATCGCAACGCAAGGCGAGCCGGTCGTCGGAACGCGCGCCATGGGCGACGCGGTCGTCGCCGCGTTGCGAAGCGCCTGATGCCATGGCGGGCGAGCGTGCGATCGTCGTCGTGCGCCGCGCCGAAACCGGCGACGCGCCGGCGATCGCGAAGACGTTCGCCGCCTCGTCCGCGTACGCGGGCACGCTGCAGTTGCCCTTCCCGTCGGCGTCGCTCTGGGAGAAGCGTCTCGCCGCGAACGGCAGCGACGATCACGTGCTCGTCGCGCTGGTCGACGGGGAGATCGTCGGCAACGGGGGCCTGCATCCGGCATCGAAGTCGCCGCGGCGACGCCATGCGGGTACCATCGGAGTGGCCGTGCGCGACGACTGGCACGGCCGCGGCGTGGGAACGGCGCTGATGACGGCCATCGTCGATCTCGCGGACAACTGGATCGGCTATTCGCGGCTCGAACTGACGGCTTATACCGACAACGAGGCTGCGCTGGCACTTTATCGCAAGTTCGGCTTCGAGATCGAGGGCACGGCGCGCCGCTACGCGTGGCGCGGCGGCGTGCTCGTCGACGCGTACATGATGGCACGGCATGCGGGGCGTGGTTGAGGGTGGAGACGAAGATGCGCGTGGGATTCGTGGGTTGGCGGGGAATGGTGGGGTCGGTCCTCGTGCAGCGGATGCAGGCCGAGCGCGACTTCGACGCCATCGAGCCGGTGTTCTTTTCGACGTCGAGCGCCGGCGGCAGGGCGCCTGCGATCGGCAAGCCGGCCGGGACGCTCCGCGACGCGAACTCGCCCGAGGCTTTCCGGGGACTCGATGCGATCGTCACCTGCCAGGGCGGCGACTGGACGACCGCGATGTATCCGCGCATCCGCGACGCAGGCTTCCGCGGCTGCTGGATCGATGCCGCCTCGGCGATGCGCATGCGCGACGATTCCGTGATCATCCTCGATCCCGTCAATCGCGAGGTGATCGACCAGGCGCTCGCCGACGGCGTGCGCAACTTCATCGGCGGCAACTGCACCGTGAGCCTGATGGTGATGGCGCTCGCCGGCCTTCTCGAGCGCGACCTGGTCGAATGGATCAGTTGCATGACGTACCAGGCGGCATCGGGCGCCGGCGCGCAGAACATGCGCGAGTTGCTGCAGCAGATGGGCGAGGCGCATCTCGCCGCGAAGGCGCTGCTCGACGATCCGTCGTCGTCGATCCTCGACATCGATCGCGAGGTGGCGCGTGCACTGCGCGACGATCGCTTCCCGACCGAGCATTTCGGCGTGCCGCTCGCCGGCAGCCTGATTCCGTGGATCGACAAGGACCTCGGCAACGGAATGAGCCGCGAGGAATGGAAAGGCTCCGCCGAGACGAACAAGATCCTCGGGCTTCGCGAGGGCTCGATCCCCGTCGAGTCGATCTGCGTGCGCATCGGCGCGATGCGCTGCCATTCGCAGGCGATGATGATCAAGCTGCGGCGCGACGTTTCGCTCACCGAGATCGAGCGTCTGCTCGGCGGCGCGCACGAATGGGTGCGCGTGGTTCCGAACAATCGCGACGCGAGCATCCGCTCACTCACCCCGGCAGCGGTCAGCGGCAGGCTCGACGTTCCGATCGGCCGCCTGCGCAAGCTCGCGATGGGCGGCGAGTACCTGGGCGCGTTCACCTGTGGTGACCAGCTACTGTGGGGCGCCGCCGAGCCGCTGCGGCGCATGCTGCGAATCCTGCAGACGGCCGAGGTGGCGGCCTGACGAGCCGCGGCATGCCAAGCGACTGCGGCTTGACGAATGGCGGCAGGCGCGGCGCATATCGAGCGCGGCGTTCGATTTTGAACAGCTTTATGCAGACACCGCGAACGGCGCGCCCGGCGCTGCGCCACGGTTGCCGTCGATGCACTTCGAGGCGCACCCGTCCTCCGACATCCGCCTGCAGGCGCGGAATATGCTTTCCGCTAGCGCGGGCAACCGCTTAGCACAGCGGCATGAACCTGTGTTGCGCCCGGCCGCGCACACCAAGGAAAACTTGATCTAATACCGTGGTTTACCTTGCGGCACCCATTGCAGGATGCTAAGTTAGCCCGCAAGCACCACTGGCCAAACCTTCAAGAGGTCGGCATGCGCGCAAAACCCATTTTCACGTACAGCCTCGTGGCAGGCGCCCTGGCGTTCCACGGCCACGCGCTGGCGCTGGGGCTCGGCAAGCTGACCGTCGAGTCGGCGCTCGGCCAGCCGCTTTCGGCACGCATCGAGCTCACGTCGGTCACCAAGGACGACCTCGATTCGCTCCGCGCGCGGATCGCCGATCCGGGTGCCTATCGCCAGAACAACCTGACCTACCAGGCGACGCTGTCGCGCGCGCGGGTGTCGCTCGAGAACGCCGGCGGGCAGCCGTACCTCAAGGTCACGTCGCCGGTCTCGGTCCAGGAGCCGTTCCTCGACCTGCTCGTCGAGCTCGACTGGGCCGCGGGTCGGGTGGTTCGCGAATACACGTTCCTGCTCGACCCGCCCGGGATGCCGATGGCCGGAGCGAGCGAGCCCGTCACGCCCGCACGCGCAGGTACGCCCGCGCGCACGGCGGCCGCGCCGGCGCAGCGGGCGCCGGCACCCGCGACGAGCGCGCCTGCTTCACCGGCCCCGGCCGCCGCTACGACGCCTGCGACGACGGGCGGCACCAACGTCGCCGCCGCCGGCGGCGGCGACCAGTACACGGTGCGTCGCGGCGACACGCTCCAGAAGATCGCCTCGCAGTACAAGCCGGCCGACGTGACCCTCGACCAGATGCTGGCTGCGCTTTTCAGCCGCAACCAGGCGGCGTTCGAGGGCGACAACATGAATCGCCTGCGCGCGGGCGCCATCCTGACGATCCCGAGCGCTGGCGACGCCCAGACGACACCGACCGCCGAAGCGACGAAGATCGTGCACATGCAGGCCGCCGACTGGCGCACCTATCGCGATCGGCTCGCTTCGGCCGCACCCGCGGCGGACGCAGCGGGCAGTGCGCGGGGCACGAGCGGCACCATCGGGGCGGCCGTCGAGGACCGCACGCCGGCGGCGGCACCGGGATCGGACAAGCTTCGGGTTTCGCGTGAAGCGGGCGCCGGCAAAGGCGGCGGCGCGGCGGCGGCCGAAGATGCGATCGCGCGCGAGAAGCAGTTGCGCGACGCACAGGCCCGTATCGACGCACTCGAAAAGACGATCGCCGAGCTGCGGCAGGCGATGGAGCTCAAGAACCAGACGCTCGCCCAGGCGCAAACGCAGGCGGAAAGCACGCAGGGCAAGGCCACGGCGCCGGCAAGCCCGCCGGCGGCAATCGCGCCGGCTACACCGACCACGGCGGCTGCCACACCGTCGACGCCCGCGAGCCCGCCAAGCCCCGCGCCGGCCACCGAAGCCAAGGCACCCGAGCCGAGCGGTTCCGCGGCCTCGCCGCCTGCGGCGCCGCCGAAGGCACCCTCGAAGGCTCCGCCGAAGGCGGCCGCGCCCAAGGGCGAGCCGCCCGGGTTCTTCGCGGATCTGCTGTCGAGCACGCCGAACTGGGCGCTCGGCGTCGCGGCGCTCGCGATCATCGGGGGCATCGCCGGCATCGTGGCCGCCCGCCGCCGCGGCGGCACGAAGTTCGAGGACAGCATCATCTCGGGCACGGACATCAAGACGAACACCGTGTTCGGATCCACCGGCGGCGGCGTCGTCAACACCGGCGAGAACTCGCTTGCGAGCGATTTCAGCCGCGAGGGTCTTGGCAACATCGACACGGACGAGGTCGACCCGATTGCCGAGGCCGAGGTCTACCTCGCCTACGGCCGCGATGCGCAGGCCGAGGAGATCCTGAAGGACGCGCTCAAGAGGGATCCGCAACGCCAGGAGATCTACCTCAAGCTGCTGGAGATCCATTCGCAGCACAACAAGCC
>DATIEN010000118.1:0-5350 GCA_035455705.1 Casimicrobiaceae bacterium
GGTGACGATCGGCAGCCCGTGGCGGGATGCCGCCTGCTTCAGCATCGTCAGTCCTTCGACGCCCTTGCCCTGGAACGCATAGGGACTGGTGCGCGGCTTGAATGCGCCGCCGCGCATCAGCCGCGCGCCGGCCCTCGCGACGCCCTCGGCCGCGGCGTCCATCTGCGGCTGCGTCTCCACCGAGCACGGGCCGGCGATCACCTGCACGTCGTTGCCGCCGATGCACGCGCCCCGGACGTCGACGATCGTGCTCGCCTTGTGCCATTCGCGCGCGACGAGCTTGTACGGCTTCAGGATGTGCAGCGAACGCTCGACGCCCGGCAACGGATCGAACATCTCCGGATCGAGCCTGCGCTCGTCGCCGATCGCGCCGATCAGCGTGCGCTCGGTGCCGCGCGAAACGTGCACGTCGAGGCCGTGCGCGCGGATCTTCGCTTCGACGGCCGCGATTTCCGCGTCGCCGGCGTCGGGTTGCATGACGATGATCATGATGCTCTCCTCGGTTTTGCTGCCTTCGAAAAAGAATCGGGCGGCCCTTTTGGAGCCGCCCGATCGATGTATTCCGATGTTTGCGCTTGGTTTACGGTCGCGTGCGGCCCTCGGCGTGTCCGACGTAGAAATAGACGAAGCCCGACCATGCTCCGGGCAGGGGCTGCGACGCGAGACGATTGCTGCCGATGCTCATGCGATGCAGTCTAGCATGCCGGCGCGACTGCCGGGCCGCCAGCCGGTCGCGCAGCCCGTTCACAATGCCCCCAAGCGAGACCAGAATGGCAACACTTCCGTCCGTCGCGAGGCGCTTATGTCGGCATTGACGTTCCACATGATCGGCGGCGCGCCGGACCCGGTCGCGCCCTTCAGCCACGCCGTCGAAGCCGACGGCTGGATATTCCTGACCGGGCAGATGCCGTTCACCGGGACGTCGAACGAATCGGTCTATCCGGAAACGATCGAGGAGCAGACGCACCAGGTGATGAAGAACCTCGTCGCGGTGCTCGACGGATGCGGGCTGGGATTGCAAAACGTCGCGGCCGTGCGCGTTTTCCTGCGTCATTTCGACGAGCACTACGCGCGGATGAACGCGGTGTACGCCACGTACTTTCCGCCGGAGCGGCGGCCCGCCCGCACGTGCGTCGGCGTCACCGGCCTCGCGCGCGGCGCGCTGGTCGAGATCGACATGGTCGCGCGGCGTTGAAGGCGCCCGCGCGGAGACGCTTCGACACACCTTCGCAGGCGAGCGCTTAGCGGGACGCTTCGAGCGCATTTCGCGGCACCGCGCGGCAACGTCGTCTTCGGTCCTATTTCGGATTCTGGTTGCGCCAGCTGTCGATCTCGCGCTCGATCGCTTCCGCGACGTACCCGCGCACGAGCTCGCCCAGCTCGCGGTTGATCGTCTCGATCAATTGCGCGCTCGCGCGCGCGACGATCGGCGCAAGCCGCGCACCGAGCTGCTCGCGCAGTCCGGTGTCGGTGAAGAGGTCGAGCCGCTGCAGCACCTGCATGCGGATCTCTTCCGCGAGTGCGTCCCACTCCCGGGTCCCGGCGTTCAACGTCGCCGCATCGACGAGCGGCGGCGGTACCGCTGTGACGGCCTTGCCCTGCTCCGCCGGCGGGATCTCCAGGATGAAGTCGTCATCGAGGAACGGCACGCGCGGCGGCGTGGCCGGAGGCGGCGTCTGCTCGCCGGACGACGACGTCGCCGGCGCTTCCTCGGACGCCTCGCGCTCGAGGACTGCGGGAGCCGGCAGCTCGGCGGCCGCCGCTTCCGCTTCCTGCGCCGAGCGCGGGAACGCCTCGCCAGCGTCGACCGGCGGCTCGCCGTCCGACGATGCAGCATCCGCACCCTCGCCGGCACCCCCCGCGTTCGTGTCGCCGGGCCAATCGACGACGGCATCGGTCAGTACCGGCAAGTCGCCCAGTGTATCGAGCGACATGGTGTCGAGGCCATCGGCCGCTGCGGACGTCGGCTCGACGGCCGCGTTCGGCGCGATCGGGTCATCGAGCGCGACGACGTCGTCGAGCACGATCGGCTCGGTGGCCTCGCTGTCGGGCAGGACCAGCGTCGGCGCAAGCGACGCCGCTCGCGAGTCGAGCGGGTCGGTCAGCGTCGGCACGTCGCCCTGGTGGTCCTTCCCGCGTTTTCGATTGCGGCGCATCAGCGCGTCGGCCTGGTCGAGGAGCTCGCGTGCGGTGGGCATTGCGCCGTCAATCGCGCTGCGACCAGTCGTGCTGCTTCAGCTCGTAGCCGCGCTCGCGATAGAAACGGTAGCGCGCGCGCGCCGCGGCGAGTTGCGCATCGTCGGCGCCGACGATCTCCGCGAGGCGCTCGAACCGGCTGAAGAACGGCGGCGGCTCCGGATGCAGGTTGACGAGCACGTTCGCCGGTCCTGCGTGCGACAGCGTCTCGTCGATCCAGATCGGCGTTTCGTTGGCGATCGCGCTGTCCATCCGGCAATGCGGGATGAATGCGTGAGGCGGATCGAGCCACAGAAGCCGGTCGAGCGTCGCGCCCGTCGACGCGTCCGGCGTCAGCACGCGCACGCTGCCGTGCTGCCGATACGCCTTGGTGATGATGCGGGCGGCGAGCTTGAGCGGCTCCGCAGCGTTCGTGAAGAAATCGATCGTCGTCATGCGCGCGACCGGCGCCCCGGCAGGCCTCCAATGGGGCGCGCAGGCACGCCTGCGATCACGGTAGCGCCTCCTGCGAGAGCAGCCACGTCGTGAGCATCGGCACGGGACGGCCGGTCGCGCCCTTTTCCTTGCCTTCCTTCCAGGCGATGCCTGCGATGTCGATGTGCGCCCAATCGTACTTCCGCGCGAACCGCGACAGGAAGCAGGCGGCGGTGATGCTGCCGCCCGCACGCCCGCCCACGTTCGCGAAATCGGCGAAGTTGCTCGTGAGCGCCTCCTGGTAGTCGTCCCACAGCGGCATCTGCCAGGCGCGGTCGTAGGCATCGTCGCCTGCCGAGATGAGCGCGCGCGCGAGCGAATCGCTGTTGCTGAAGACGCCGCTCGCCACGTGCCCGAGCGCGACGACCATCGCGCCGGTGAGCGTCGCGACGTCGACGACCGCATACGGCTCGTAGCGCTCTGCGTACGTGAGCGCGTCGGCAAGGATCAGCCGGCCCTCGGCATCGGTGTTCAGCACCTCGACCGTCTGGCCCGACATCGACTTCACGATGTCGCCGGGTTTCGTCGCGCTACCCGACGGCATGTTCTCGCACGTGGGGATCAACCCGACGAGGTTCAGCTTCGACTTGAGCTCGGCGATCGCACGGAACGCCCCGATCACCGACGCGGCGCCGCACATGTCGAACTTCATCTGGTCCATGTCGCTGGACGGCTTGATCGAGATGCCGCCGGTGTCGAACGTGATGCCCTTGCCGACGAGCACGGTCGGCTTCTGCTTGCGCTGCGACTGCTCGTATTCCATCACGATGAACCGCGGCGGCTCGGTGCTGCCGTTGGTCACGGAGAGGAACGAGCCCATGCCGAGCGCCTCGATCTCGGGGCGTTCCATCACCGTCACCTTGACTTCGGGAAACTCCCGGCCGAGTTCCTGGGCTCGCTCGGCGAGGTAGCGCGGCGTGCAGACGTTTCCGGGCAGGTTGCCGAGATCCTTGGCGAGATCCATTCCATGGGCGATCGCGACGCCGCGCGCCGCCGCCGCCTCGCCCGCGCCGAGATCGGACCGCTGCGGCACCGACAACGTGAGCTTGCGCAGCGGCCGGCGGACTTCGGCCGGCTCGCTCTTCATCTGCTCGAAGCGGTAGACCGAGTCCATGGCCACGATGACGGCGTGCTCGACCCGCCACGCGACCTCGCGGCGCTTGACCTTTTCCTCGGTCAGGTACACGACCGCCTCGTAGGAGCCGGTTTCGTTCAGAAGCTTGACGGCGCTGCGGATTGCCTGCCGGAACTCCTTGTCGCGGAAATCACGCTCCTTGCCGAGGCCGATCAGCAGGACGCGGTCGGCGAGCGTGCCGCGGACGCTGTGCAGCAGCAGGGTGGCGCCGAGCTTCCCCTCCATGTCGCCCCGGCGGATGATTTCGCTGATGTAGCCGTTCGACGCGCGGTCGATCAGTTCGGCGGACAACGAAAGCTTGCGATTGTCGAAGACACCGACGACGACGCACGCGCTGCGCTGCTTCTCGGGGCTTCCGCTTTTTATGGTAAATTCCATCCGATCCCTCGGCTTCGTTCGCTGGCCTTTTTGTGCGATAGTAGCAAGTCCTTGCGCATTATCGTCAAAACGCCCTAAAAAAGTCAAAATTTTCCCGCCGTCATGATCTTCCGGCGTAGCCTGGTCCGTGAGCTGACGGCGACCGCGGTCGGGCTGTTCCTCGTCCTTCTGGCCATCCTCTTCACCAATCTGGTGTTGCGCCTGCTGGCGCGCGCCGCCGGCGGCTCGATCGCGCCGGACGGGATCCTGGCGCTGCTCGGCTTCAACGCGCTGTTTTATCTCAACATCCTGCTGTCCGTCGCGCTGTTCCTCACGGTGTTGCTCACGCTTTCGCGGTGGTATCGCGATAGCGAGATGATCGTGTGGTTCACGTCGGGCCAGTCGCTGACGGCGTGCCTGCCACCGATCCTGTGGTTCGCGGCACCGTTCCTCGTGGCAATCGTCGTGCTGTCGCTGTATTTGTCCCCGTGGGCGGAGCAGCGGAGGATCGAGTTCGAGCGCCAGCTCGAGACCCGCGACGACATCTCGGTGGTGACGCCCGGCCTTTTTCGCGAGTTCACGCGCGCGAACCTCGTCGTTTTCGTCGAGGCGATCAACCCGATCGACAACACCGTGCGCAACGTCTTCCTGCACTCGGTCGAGAACAACCTGGATTCGACGACGGTCGCCGCGCGCGGCCGGCTGGAGGACATGCCGAACGGCGACCGCTTCATCGTCCTCGAGCACGGGCGCCGCTACCAGGGCACGCCGGGAACGCCCGACTATCGCGTCGTCGAGTTCGAGAAGCTCGGCCGGCGCATCGAACCCTCCGAGGTGCGCGCACTGCCGACGTCGACGAAGGCGATGCCCACCGCCGCGCTCGTCGTCTCCAACGGCCGCGTCGAACGCGCCGAGCTCTTCTGGCGCATCTCCGTGCCCATTTCGGCGATCATGCTGACGCTGCTCGCGGTGCCGCTCGCCTACGTGAATCCACGCATGGGCCGCTCGTTCAACCTGGTGGCCGCCGCGTTCCTCTACATGCTGTACAGCAACTGCCTCAACATCGTCCAGAGCATGATCGCGCAGGGCCGGCTCGAGATGTGGGCGGGCTTGCTGCTGCCGCACGTGATCGCGCTTCTCGTCGTCGTGCTGCTCTTCCGCCACCAGCTTTCGGTGACGGGACTGTTC
>DATIEN010000119.1:0-3146 GCA_035455705.1 Casimicrobiaceae bacterium
GAAGCTCTTCGACGCGCTGCGGGTGCGCTTCGGCTTCGAGCATCACCTGCTGCACGACGTCCATCACCGGCTGACACCCATCGAGGCGGGTCGCCTCGGACGCTCGCTCGAGCCGTATCGGCTGTTCTGGATGGAAGACCCGACGCCGGCGGAAAACCAGCAGGCGTTCCGGCTGATCCGCAGTCATACGGTGACGCCGATCGCCGTCGGCGAAGTCTTCAACACGATTTACGACTGCCAGTCGCTGATCGCCGACCAGCTGATCGACTACATCCGCACGACCGTCGTGCACGCGGGCGGCATCACGCATCTGCGGCGCATCGCGCATCTCGCCGAGCTCTATCAGGTGCGCACCGGCTCGCACGGCGCAACCGATCTCTCGCCGGTGTGCATGGGCGCCGCCCTGCATTTCGACGCGTGGGTGCCGAACTTCGGCATCCAGGAGTACATGCGGCACACGCCGGAGACGGACGGGGTGTTTCCGCACGCGTATCACTTCGCCGACGGCTACCTCCACCCGGGCACGGCGCCGGGCCACGGCGTCGACCTCGACGAGGCGCTTGCCGCCCGTTATCCGTACCGGCCGAGCGCATTGCCCGTCAACCGCCTCGAGGACGGCTCGATGTGGAACTGGTGAGCGGGCGCTACCGGCGGGTCACGACGACGAGCAGCAGGAAGAAGCAGCCGGCAACCAGCAGCGCGACGCCGCCCTGGAACAGCGTGACGACCGGAAAACGGTCGAGCATGTAGCGGCCGGCAAGGCGCGCGATGCCCGACACCGCGCACACGGCCAGGCCGACCACACCGAGCAAGCGGCCGAGCCACGCGAGCGCGTCCCTAGCGTTCATGCCGCCCGGTAATGACCCGAACGCCCGCCCGACTTCTCGAGCAGGCGAACGTCGCCGATGCGCATCGCGCGATCGGCCGCCTTGCACATGTCGTAGATCGTGAGCAGTCCCGCGCAGACGGCTGTCAGCGCTTCCATCTCCACGCCGGTGCGTTCGTGCGTCTCGACGGTGACCTCGATCGCGATGCCGGCCGGCTCGTCCTCGAACTCGACGGCGACGCGCGTCAGCATCAGCGGATGGGCGAGCGGGATCAGGTCCGACGTCCGCTTTGCCGCCTGAATCGCCGCGACGCGCGCAACGCCCAGCACGTCGCCTTTCTGCGCCGATCCCTGGCGCACCATCGCGAGCGTCCGCGCATCCATCGCGATGCGCCCGCCGGCGCGCGCGACACGCCTCGTAACATCCTTGTCCCCCACGTCGACCATGTGCGCCTGACCGGCCGCGTCGAAGTGGGTAAAATGGCCTCCGGATGCGCGATCGCCGGCGGCGGCCGCGCGATCGGCGGCAACCCTGCTGTCGCTGGTCCTGCGTGAGTGCTGCATCGTGTGATCGAGTGAATTCCGACGCGACGGCGGCATCTTAGCACCACGCGAAACGATCCCTTACGTGCACGCCTGCCCCCCCTTGTCGAAGCCGCGACGCCTGATCGCCGCGGTCGCCGCCGTCGCGCTCGCCTGCGCGCCACTATCGGGCATCGCCGATCCGGCCACGCAATCTAACGCTTCGCCGTCCGCCAATGCGCTGCCGGAATTCGGAACCGTGCCGCCGCCGCCACCGGCGCCCGTGCTGCCGCAGGCCTATCCGCAGCGACTGCCCGATCTTGGCGACGCGTCGCAGGCCGACTTCTCGCCGGCGCAGGAGCGCAAGCTCGGCGACACGATCGTGCGCCAGATGCGCGCGAGCGGCGCGTACATGAACGACCCCGAGGTCAACGATTACCTGCAGGAACTCGGGCATCGGCTGACGTCGGTGTCGCCGGACGTCAAGCAGGATTTCGAATTCTTCGCGGTGCCCGATCCGCAGGTCAACGCCTTCGCGCTCCCCGGCGGCTTCATCGGCGTCAACACGGGCCTGATCCTGCTCACGCAGTCGGAGTCGGAGCTCGCAAGCGTGCTCGCGCACGAAATCTCGCACGTCACGCAGCACCACATGTCACGCGCGCTTTCGGCGCAGAAGGATTCGATGCTGATGACGGTCGCGGGTCTCGCGCTCGCGATCCTCGCTGCGCGGGCCGGCGGATCGTCGGGCGGCGACGCGGCGGCCGGCGCGATCGCCGCGACGCAGGCGCTGTCGATCCAGCACCAGATCAACTTCACGCGCGAGAACGAATACGAGGCCGATCGCTTGGGCTTCCAGCGCCTCGACGCAGCGGGCTTCGACGTGACGGCGATGGCGACGTTCATGCAGCGGCTGCAGACCGCGATGCGCTTCGTCGAGAACGGGGTGCCGACGTACCTGCGCGACCACCCGGTCACGTTCGAGCGGATCGCCGAGGCGCAGGCGCGCGCGCAGGGCCATCCGTATCGCCAGGTCGTCGACTCGCTCGACTTCCATCTCGTGCGCGCACTGCTCCGAAGCTACCAGGGCGAGCCGCGGGAGGCGGTCAAGTGGTTCGACGACGCGATCGCCGAGCACAAGTACAACAATGCGATTGCCGCGCAGTACGGGCTCGTCGCGTCGCTCTTGCGGACGAGCGATTGGACGCGCGCGAAGAAGGAGCTCGCGAAGCTCGACAAGATGGCGCCCGACCATCCGATGATCATCGCGATCGGCGGGCACGTCCTGATGGAGTCGGGCGATCTCGACGGCGCGATCAAGCGTTTCGGCGACGGCGTCGCGCGCTATCCGAACAAGATGCAGCTCGTCTACGACTACCCCGACGCACTGCTGAAGGCCGGGCGCAACGCCGACGCCTCGAAATTCGTCGAGCAGCAACTCACGCGCTTCCCCGACGATGGCCCGCTGCAGCTTATCGCCGCGCGCACCTACGCGGCGCAGAACCGGCAGATGCTCGCCCATCAGCATCAGGGCGAGTACTACGCGTGGCTGGGCAACCTGAAGGGCGCGATCGACCAGCTCGAGCTCGCGCAGAAGCAGAAGGACGGCAACTTCTACGAAGCGTCGGTCATCGACACGCGGCTGCGCGCCCTGCGGCGCGAGGTCGCCGACCAGAACAAGTCGGTGTTCGGCAAGCAGGGGTTGGCGATGACGAGCCAAAGCCGGTCGGCGCCTTCGCTGCGCATGCATTGATCGTCGCCACCGCCTGCACGTTTTGACAGGTTTGGCGGACCGGCCCTC
>DATIEN010000120.1:0-3220 GCA_035455705.1 Casimicrobiaceae bacterium
GGGACCAGGACGATGGCTTCAAGACGGCTCGGAACGATCGGCAGCATCGGCCTCGCGCTGCTTGGCTCATGCGCGTCGCTCGCGAGTGCCGAGACGAGCGGCGTCTCCGCGACCGGCTTCGTCGTCACGCATCGCTTCGACACGACAGTGTCGGCGAAGGACGTTTTCGACGCGCTGCACAAGCCGGCGCTATGGTGGAGCAGCGACCATACCTGGTCGGGCGATGCCCGGAATCTGCGGCTGCAACCCGCCGCCGGCGGCTGTTTCTGCGAGCGCTGGGGCGCGAACTCGGTGAAGCACGGCGAGGTGATCTTCGTGATGCCGGATTCGCTGTTGCGCCTTCGCGCATCGCTGGGGCCGCTGCAGGCGCTCGCCGTCGACGGCATCCTGAGCTTTGCCGTGAAGCGCGACGCGGGCAAGACCACGGTGACGGTGACCTATCGCGTGGCCGGCAATCCCGAGGCGCAACTCGCCTCGATCGCGGAGCCGGTGGATCGGGTCATCGGCGAGCAGGTGGCGCGGCTTGCGCGCTACGTCGAAAAGGGGAGGCCCGGCTAACCTGCGCCACGCGCCGCGCAACGGATCAGCGACCGAGCAGTTTCCCGAGCGCCTTGCCGACGTCCTTCGGCAGGCCGAGGTCCGGCGCCCCTTGCGCCGGCGGGCGAGTCGCCGGCGGAGCCTTTTGAGCGGACGATGGTGACGTCGCTTCCTGCGCGCTGCCGCCCATCGCGACGGCGCAGGGGGACGACGCATCGGTCGTCGGTGCGATCAGCGCGCGCCCGATGGCGGCAATCCCGCCGCCGCTCGCACCCAGAACACCCAGTTCGGCAATCGTCTTGGCGGACTCCGCGGCGTCGATGCCGACCGTCGGCTTGTCGAAGCGGCCGCGGACGCGCACGAGGCTCGCCAATTGCGAAAGGTCGACCTTCACGCCTTGGCGAATCTGCGGCTTGACCGCGAGGTCGAGCGTCTCGTCGCGGAAGTTGAGGGTCCCACTCGCCGACGCAGACAGCTTGGTCGTCTCGATCGCGATCGAGCGGTCGACGTGCGCGATGCCGTCGGCAACGGGCAGCCGGAATACGGCGCAGCGGAGCTCCGTGGCCGCATCGACGTTCGACAGCGGATCGAGCGCGTTCGCGAGCTGCGCGAGCGCCGATTCGGCCTGCACCGCCGATCGTCCGAGTGTCGCGGGTCCCGACACCACGCTGATCGTGCCGCTCATCGTGCTCGCGACGCGGTGCGGCGTCATGCCCTGGCCGCGGACGTCCACGCTCGCGCGCACGCGGCCGCCGCGAATGTCGCGCTTGATGCCTGCGATGGCCGACAGCGCCGACAGCTCGAGGTTCTGCGCGTCGAGCACCAGATGCACGGCCGGCGATTCCGCGCGACGCCCGTCGAACTGCAATTGCCCCTGTGCGGATCCGCCGAAGATCGCGCCTGCATCGAAGCGCGCGTCGAGATTCGCGTCGCGCGCGGAGAACCGGGTGCCGACCTTGCCGATTCGCGCGCCGTCGCGCAGCACGAGCTCGCCGATTGCGACCGATCCCTCCCCGTCGATCGCGGCGAACGGAGCGATCGGCAGCGGCGAGTCGGGAATGATCCAATCGCGGTCGGACGGCGATTTCGCCGGCGCGGCTGCCGTCGCGTTGGCGGCCGTTTTCGCCGGCGCGCTTGCCGGCGCGTTCGCGGCCGTCTTCGCGGCTGCGTTGGCGCCCGCCTTCGCGGGTGCGATCGCCGGCAACTCGTTCATCGCGAGCCGGGGCACGTCGAGGTCGATCACATAGTGTGTGCGGCCCGCGGCGGACTCGATCTTCACCGAGCCTTTCGCTGCGACCTTGCCGAACGCGGCGTCGAGCTCGCCGAGCGTCGTCGTCGTTCCGGCGCGTGCGAGCTTGGTGTCGAGCTTGACCGCGTTGCCGCCGACCTCGCCCTTGAGTGCGATCGGGAACGGCCACTGCTGGCGCAACCATTTGTCGGGAGCTCCGAGATCGCCGCCGAGTGCGACGGGAACGCCGTCGACGCTGCCGCGGAAGTCGACGGCGACCGGCGAGTGCATGTCGCGTGCGCGCAGCGCCATCCGCTCGATCACGGCGCTCGTGACGCCGCCGCTCGCGCCGTTGCGGTAGGTGAGCGATCCATCGCGTATCTCGAAATTGCCGATGCCGAATGCCGCGGGTGAACCCTGTGTCGCCGCGCCCGCCGCGGCAGCCACGTGGGCCGCATCGAACTCCCAGTTGCCGCGTCCGCTCGCGTCGGTTTCGAGCGCAATCACCGGCTCGACCAGCGTGAACTGGACGACCTCGAACCGGCGCGACAGCAGCGGCAGCAATGCGATCTGCGCGTCGATCTCCTTCGCCGTGAACATTTGCGGCGTCTTCGACCACGGCGCGTTGGCGAACGCGACGTTCGGCAAGACGACGCGGGGCGTGAGTGACAGCTTGATGTCGACCGGTCCCTTCACCGAGAGATCGCGGCCGGTCGACGCCTTGACGCGGGCCGCGAGCGGCGCGACGAAGCGGTTCGGATCGACCGTCGCGATGGCGATCGCGACGCCGATCAGCAGCAGCGCGACGAGGCCGGCGACGCCGCCGGCGATGATCCATACCACGCGGGGCATGGACTCATTCTAGCCCTTCGGTGTGCGGCGAAACGCGGCGCAGGGATCGGGACGCTCGATCGCGGGCGTGATCACGACGTAATCGAATCCGGGGTTTGCCGCGACGAGCGCCTGCGGAAACGCGTCGGCCTTCGCCTCGTCGGTGCCCGCTTCGAGGAAGCCGACGCTGATGGACGTCGATCGGACGCCGGGCTGACCGGGCGCGTGCAGGTAGACCGGAACGCCGAGGTCGTCGCGGACGTGGCCGTTGCCGGCGATCAGCACGGCCCCGTTGGGGGTGGCATCGTCGACGAGCGCCTGTGCCATCGCGGCATCGCGGATCCGCTGCGCGAGGACGAGCGTCGGCACGATCGCGTCCGGCAGCATGTGGCAGTGGGCCTCGACGATGTCGTTTCGCATCGCCTCCGCCTCCGCATCGGTCCAGCGGGCGGCTCGCAACCGCGCGGCGACGCGCGGATGCCGGCGGAGAACGGTGTCGAGTTCGCCGCCTAGCGCCGTGCGCGGGAGGTTGCCGGCTCGAAGCGGCAGCTTCGCCGCAAGCGCCTGCTCGACGATCGGCCGATGCATCGGCCACTGCCAGCCTTTTCGGTCGAGCGCGCCTTG
>DATIEN010000121.1:0-8499 GCA_035455705.1 Casimicrobiaceae bacterium
TGGCGCGACGCGCTCGAATGCCTTGCGCCGTGGCTCGCCGACCCTGCGCGGCGCAAGCTCGGCCACGACGTCAAGTTCGCCGAGCACGCGTTCGCGAACCACGGGCTTGCGTTGCGCGGCGTCGTGCACGATACGCTGCTCGAGTCGTACGTGCTGGAGTCACACAAGCCGCACGACCTCGGCGGCCTGGCGCTGCGCCATCTCGACGTCGCGACGGTCGGCTACGACGCCGTGACGGGCAAGGGCGTCAACCGGATATCGTTCGGCCAGGTGTCGCTCGACGTCGCGACCGGCTACGCCGCCGAGCAGGCCGACATCGCGCTGCGGCTGCATCGGCATCTGTTCCCGCGCATCGCGCACGACGAGAAGCTGCGCTACATCTACGAGACGATCGAGCTTCCCGTGCGTGAAGTGCTCTTCCGGATGGAGCGTTACGGCGTGCTGGTCGACCGCGCGCGGCTCGACGCGCAAAGCCGCGAGCTCGGCGTGCGGGCCCAGGCGCTCGAAGCGGAGGCGCATCGGCTGGCCGGCACGCCGTTCAACCTCGGTTCGCCGAAGCAGCTTTGCGAGGTGCTTTTCGAACGGATGCAGCTGCCGGTGAAGAAGAAGACCGCGACCGGCCAGCCGTCGACCGACGAGGAGGTGCTCGAGGCGCTCGCCGCCGACTATCCGCTGCCGAAAGTGCTGCTCGAATACCGCGCGCTCACGAAGCTCAAGTCGACGTATACGGACAAGCTTCCGGCCATGATCAATCCGCAGACCGGCCGCGTGCACACGACGTTCTCGCAGGCGACAGCGGTGACGGGCCGCCTCGCCTCGCTCGAGCCGAACGTGCAGAACATTCCGGTGCGCACGACCGAGGGCCGGCGCATCCGCGAAGCGTTCATCGCGGCGCCCGGGCATTCGATCGTCTCGGCGGATTACTCGCAGATCGAGCTGCGGATCATGGCGCACCTCTCCGAGGATCCCGCGCTGCTCGCGGCTTTCGACGCCGACGCCGACATCCATCGCGTCACCGCGGCCGAGATCTTCGGCGTCGCTCCCGCCGAGGTGTCCGCAGACCAGCGACGCTACATCAAGGCGGTGAACTTCGGGCTGATCTACGGGATGAGCGCTTTCGGGCTCGCCACGCAGCTCAACATCGAGCGCGCGGCCGCACAGCAGTTCATCGACCGCTACTTCACGCGCTACCCTGGCGTTGCCGAGTACATGCAGCGCACGCGCGAGCTCGCGCGCGAGCAGGGCTACGTCGAGACGGTGTTCGGGCGGCGGCTCTTCCTCTCCGACATCCGCGCCGCGAGCGGACCGCGGCGAGCGGCCGCCGAGCGCGCCGCGATCAACGCTCCGATGCAGGGAACGGCGGCGGACTTGGTCAAGCTCGCGATGATCGCGGTCCAGGCATGGCTCGATCGCGAGGAGTCGCGCACGCGGCTCATCCTGCAGGTGCACGACGAGCTCGTGCTCGAGGCGCCGGACGACGAAGTCGCGCGCGTCGTCCGCGAGCTGCCGCCGCTGATGACATCGGTCGCGACGCTCCGCGTGCCGCTCAAGGTCGACGTGGGCCACGGACGCAACTGGGACGAGGCGCACTGACGCGCCGCGCGCTCGTCGCGGCCTACCGGCCGAATATCGTTCTCCAGCCTGCGTAACAACTGCCGGCGAGCATCGGTCCGAGCACGAGCCAGCCGAGCCCGAGCGGAATCGTCGCCGCGAGCGCGAGGCCGATGTAAATGAGGCCGTAGATCAGGAAGGCGCCGATGTTTCGCGACGATGCGGCGAAGCTTTTCGCGAGCGCCGCGAACGGCGGCTCGCCGTTCAGCACCACGAGCGCCGGCGCGAACCAGTACGCCATTGCGACGAGCAGCGCCACCGTGATCGCGACCAGCAGCACGAGCAGGATCGCGGGGCCCGCGGTTGCGATCGCCTGCGCGAGCGAGCCATAGTCGATCGTCGCGACATCCGCCGTGTTCAGGATGCGCACAATTTCACCGAGACCCGACGCGCCGAGGGCGAGGAAGATCGTCCCCGCGGTGAAGACGGCCACGGCGAACATGATCGCGAGCGACAGCAGGCCGAGCATCAACAGCGGCGAGAGGCGCGGGCCGCGAAAGCCTTCGAACAGGTGGCCGACCGTCAGCGGCGCGCCGCGGGCGAGCGCATGGCAGCCGAGCATCACGCCGCCGGCGAAGGCCGGCGTGATGACCACGTAGATCGCGTGGCCGACGATGGGAACGTACGAAAGGGCGATCGAGATCACGACGAACACGACGAGAATGCCGATCCAGGGAAGCGGCGCGGCGCAGAAGATGCGCCAGCTCTCGCCCCACCACGCGGCGCCTTCGCCCGCCGGCAGGACGCGCGGCGGCGCCGCCGGGCCTTCACCGTCCGATTCAGGCGCGGATGCCGAGCTGGGCTGGATCTCCATCGATCGTATGCGAGGGGACGCGATTAGGCCTGCCTTCGGGCGCCGGGGTCGAGATTGTCGCGTACCCTTTGCGAAAAGACGAGCGGCACTTGCGGCGCGGGATCGTCGCTCCCATCTGCCGAATTCCCTTTCCTGAAGAACACGCGATGGATGCGATCGCAGCCGAACTCGCGCAATACGGCGTTCCCTTCGTAGGCCTGAACGTGTTCCTGCAGCAGGTCGGGCTGCCGATCCCCTCGGTGCCGACGATGATGGTCGCGGGCGCGCTCGCCGCGAGCGGCCGGCTCGAACTGCCGGCGGCATTCGCGATTGCCGTCGCCGCGTCGCTCGTTGCCGATCTCATGTGGTTCGCGGCCGGGCGCCGATACGGTTATCCGGTGCTCCGCTTCCTGTGCCGGATTTCGCTTTCGCCGGACACCTGCGTACGGCAGACCGAAAGCATTTTCGAGCGCTGGGGCTTCTACTCGGTCGTCGTCTCGAAGTTCGTTCCGGGCTTCTCGACCGTCGCGCCGCCGATCGCCGGCGCGCTCGCGATGCGCGTCGGCGCATTCGTGCTCGCGTCGGCCGCGAGTGCGGCGCTGTGGGCGGGGGCGGCGATGCTCGCGGGCGTGCTCTTCGCGCACGAGATCGATGCCGTGCTCGCCTGGATGGCGCTGCACGTGTCGCTCGCCGGCTTCGCCCTCGGCGGCGTCGTCGCCATGTATGCGACGCTGAAGGCGTGGCAGCGCTGGCGGATGGCGCGCCTTCTCGCCGGTTCGATGATCACCGTCGACGAATTGCGCGCTCGCCTTGCCGACCAGCCGCCACCGTTCGTCATCGACCTCGGTTCGTCGCTCGCGCAGCGGGGCCGGCCACACATTCCCGGCGCCGCACTGCTCGACCTCGACGCTCTGGCGCGCTGCGACGATTTTCCGCGCGATCGCGACATCGTCCTCTATTGCGCGTGTCCGAACGAGGCGTCCGCGCGCCGCGGCGCACAGATCCTGCTTGGGAAGGGATATCGGCGGGTTCGGCCGCTCGAAGGCGGCATCGACGCGTGGACGCAGGCCGGGCATCCGATCGCCCATCACGTGCCGGTCAGCCTCCCGAGAGCCGGCGCGGGCGCGGCCAGGTCCGCAACCATCGTCGAAGGCGACGGAAGCCCTGCGACGCCGGCCAAACCGACGGCGACGCTGTAACGATTCCTTGCAACTCCTGCCGCGCCTTCACGGCATACTGCCGGGCGCGCGCTGAACCGAAGTCGGGCGATCGCCGTCTGACCAGCGGTCGTCGCTTTGTTCGCGCCTCGTCGTGACGGCGGTGGCGGATGGGTTCATCGCTTCGCAGCACCCTACGCCGACGACTCGAACGAGACGCGCCGACCAGGACACTCGATGCAGCCTGCGCCGCAATCCACAGCCGAAGTGCATGAAGGCGACACGGCCTCGAGCCTGTCGCGGCGCGGCCGCAGGGTCGGCAGTGCCATCGCGCTGATCGTGCTCGCGGCGATCGTCGCGCTCGCCTGGTACCTGACGCATCGGCCGTCGACGTTCGGCGCGAACGGCGGCGGACCGGTGGCCGCGGGCAAGAGCGGTCGCCCGGACAACGCGCCGCGCGGGGACGCCGGCGCCGCGCGCGGAGCGCCGCCGAGCACCGTCGGTGTCGCCAGCGCGCGACACGCGGACATTCCGATCTACATCGAAGCGCTTGGCACCGTGACGCCGATCGCGGTCGCGACCGTGTCGCCGCAGGTGTCGGGCGTCGTCACGGAAGTGCTGTACAAGGAGGGGGACATGGTCCGCAAGGGCCAGGCGCTTGCGACGATCGACCCGCGGCCGTTCCAGATGGCGCTCGATCAGGCGACCGCCGCGCGCGTGCGTGACGAGGCGCAGCTGAACGCCGCCCGCGTCCAGCTCGAGCGCTACCAGGTGCTGCTCAAGCAGGACTCGATTGCACGGCAGACCGTCGACACGCAGGACGCGCTGGTCAAGCAACTGGTCGGCACGGTCGGTGTGGATCGGGCCAACGAGAACGCGGCAAGGCTCAACCTGACGTGGTCGCACGTCGTCGCGCCGATCGCCGGACGCGTCGGTTTGCGGCCGGTCGACGTCGGCAATTACGTCGCGGCGGGCAACTCGACCGGCATCGGGACGATTACGCAGGTTTCGCCGATCGACGTCGTATTCTCGATCCCGCAGGAACGGGTGCCCGACGTGCGCGCGCGGCTGGCCGCGGGTGCGAAGCTGCCGGTATCGGCGCTCGACAGCACGCGCTCACGGCTGCTCGACGAAGGCGAGTTCCTGACGCTCGACAACCAGATCGACGTGCAGACCGGGACGATCAAGGCGAAGGGGCGCTTCGCGAATGCGAAGGGGACGCTGTTTCCGAATCAGTTCGTGAACGTGCGGATGCTGCTCGACACGATCGATGCGGCGGTCGTCGTTCCCGTCGTTGCGCTGCGCCACGGGCCCAGCGGCGATTTCGTCTACGTCGTGAACGCGGATCGCACGGTGTCGCTGCGCAACGTCACCGCCGGCATCGCGGGCGTCAACGACGTCGAGATC
The DNA here is from genome assembly GCA_035455705.1 of Casimicrobiaceae bacterium. GTDB lineage: Bacteria > Pseudomonadota > Gammaproteobacteria > Burkholderiales > Casimicrobiaceae > VBCG01. Next base: position 4,969 of record DATIEN010000121.1, read on the forward strand.
ACCAAAGGTCTTGCCGTCGCCGAGCAGGTCGTCACCGAAGGCGGCGATCGGCTGAAGGATGGCGCGCGGATCCAGACGAGCGCCGATCTCGCCGCGAATTCACCGCAGCCTGGACCGGGCAGCCAGAAAGGCGCTCGCCGTGGCCGAGGCGCACAAGGTGACGGCAACGGCGGCGGCAACCGCGCCGCCGACCGCGCGAGCGCAACGCCCGCCGGCACGGGCAGCAATCCGGGCGTACCTGCGACGCCGCCGAGCGGCACCGTGACGGGACCGGCGCAGGCGACGAACAAATAGCGTCGATGAGCAGCGACCTGGCGCCACCGGAGGCGCGAACGACTCCGTCGCGCGAGACGAGGCCCCAACAGCGGGGGCCGAGATGAGCGTCGCCGGGCCGCCCCAAGACGCGAATAGCGCCCCCTCGGGGGGCAGCGCCGTCGCGCAGCGACAAGCGTGGGGGCCGAGATGAGCGTCGTCGGGCCGCCCCAAGACGCGAATAGCACCCCCTCGGGGGGCAGCGCCGTCGCGCAGCGACAAGCGTGGGGGCCTTCCAGGCCTTTCATCGCGCGGCCCGTCGCGACGTCGCTTCTGATGCTCGCGATCGTCCTCGCGGGATTCGTCGGCTTCCGTTTCCTGCCGCTGTCCGCCCTGCCGCAGGTCGACTATCCGACGATCCAGGTGCAGACGCTGTACCCCGGCGCGAGTCCCGAGGTGATGAGCAACACGGTCACCTCGCCGCTGGAAACGCAGTTCGGCCAGATGTCGGGGCTGACGCGGATGAGCTCGACGAGCGCGTCGGGCGTCTCGGTGATCACGCTGCAGTTCTCGCTCGACCTTTCGCTCGACGTCGCCGAGCAGGAAGTGCAGGCGGCGATCAACGCGAGCGGCTCGCTGCTGCCGGCCGATCTCCCCGCTCCGCCCATCTATGCGAAAGTGAATCCGGCGGATGCGCCGGTGCTGACGCTTGCCGTCAGCTCCAACAGCCTGCCGTTGACCGACGTGCAGAACCTCGTCAGCACGCGGCTCGCGCAGAAGATCAGCCAGGTCTCCGGCGTGGGCCTCGTGTCGCTGTCCGGCGGGCAGCGTCCCGCCGTCCGCATCCAGGCGAACACGCAGGCGCTCGCCTCGTACGGCATCGGCATGGACACGCTGCGCACGGCGATCTCGAACGCCAACTCGAATGCCGCGAAAGGCAACTTCGACGGCCCCAAGCGCGCCTACTCGATCAGCTCCAACGACCAGCTGCTCACCGTCGACGATTACAAGCAGCTGATCATCGCGTATCGCAACGGCGCGCCGGTGCGCGTCGCGAACGTCGCCGACGTCGTCGAAAGCGCCGAAAACAACCAGCTGGGGGCCTGGGCGGGTCTGCCGTGCACGACCGAGCCGAAGGGCGGTCTCGCCGCCGCGGAGCTTACGTCCGATGCGTGCCGGGGGCAGGAACGCGCCGCGCTGATCCCGGCGATCATCCTGAACGTGCAGCGGCAGCCGGGCGCCAACGTCATCGCGACGGTCGATGCGATCAAGCGGCAGCTGCCGGCGCTGCAGGCAGGGCTGCCGGCGTCGATCCGGATCGACGTGCTCGCCGACCGCACGAACGGCATACGGGCGTCGGTTTCCGATGTCGAAAAGGAGCTCGTGATCGCGGTCGCGCTGGTCGTGCTCGTCATCTTCGCGTTCCTCGGGAGTCCCCGCGCGACGGTCATCGCCAGTATCGCCGTGCCCATCTCGCTGATCGGCGCGTGCGGGCTCATGTACCTGCTGGGCTACAGCCTCAACAACCTGAGCCTGATGGCGCTCACGATCGCGACGGGCTTCGTCGTCGACGACGCCATCGTGATGATCGAGAACATCTCGCGTTACATCGAGCAGGGCGAGCCGCCGCTCAAGGCGGCGATCGAGGGTGCGACGCAGATCGGGTTCACGATCATCTCGCTCACGATCTCGCTGATCGCGGTGTTGATTCCACTGCTGTTCATGAGCGACGTGGTCGGGCGGCTGTTCCGCGAGTTCGCGGTGACGCTCGCCATCACGATCCTGATCTCGGCCGTCGTTTCGCTCACGCTGGTGCCGATGATGTCGGCGCGGTGGCTTCGCGCGAAGCGCGACGAGGCCGGCGCGAAGGTGTCGCGGACGCAGGCGTTCTTCGCGCGGGTCATGCACGGCTACGACCGCTCCCTCGTCTACGTGCTCGACCATCAGGCCGCGACGCTGCTGGTCGCGCTCGCGACGCTCGCGATCACCGTGCTGCTCTACATCGCGATTCCGAAGGGGCTGTTCCCGACACAGGACACCGGCCAGCTGCAGGCGCGCGTGCAGGCGGCGCAGGACGTGGCCTTCGACCGCATGGTCGACCTGCAGGCGCAGACCGCGCGCGCGATCCTCGCCGATCCTGCCGTTGCGAACCTGAGCTCGATCGTCGGCGTCGACGCGGCGAACAACACCATGCTGCAGACCGGCAGCATGCTGATCAACCTGAAGCCGTCGCACGGCGACCAGCAGGCGGTCATGGATCGGCTGCGCGAGCGCGTGCGTTCGGTTGCGGGTGTCGCGCTGTACCTGCAGCCGACGCAGGACTTGACGATCGACGCGGAGACGGGGCCGACCGAATACCGCGCGTCGCTCGAAGGCGTCGATGCGGACGAGATCACCCGCTGGATGCAGCTTCTGATCGCGCGCCTCGGCCAAGCGCCGGAAGTGCGCAATGTCCAGAGCGATACCGGTGCGCAGGGGGCGACGGCGAACATCGACGTCGATCGGGACACGGCATCGCGCCTCGGCATCACGGCGAGCGCCGTCGACGATGCTCTGTACAGCGCGTTCGGACAGCGGATCGTGTCGACGATCTTCACCGACACCAACCAGTATCGCGTGATCCTCGAGGCGAAACCCGGTCTCGCGACGTCGGCGGAAGGCGTAGGGAAACTCAACCTGATTTCGGCGAGCGGCAAGCCGACACCCCTGGCGGCGTTCGCGAGAATCACCGAGCAGTTGGCGCCGCTGCAGGTGACGCACGTCGGACAGTACCCGGCGAGCACGCTCAACTTCGACACGGCGGCCGGCGTCGCGCTCGGCAAGGCCGTCGATGCGATCAGGACCGCCGCGCACGACGTCGGCCTGCCGCCCCAGCTCACGCTGACGTTCCTCGGCGCGTCCGGCGCGTACGAGCGCTCGCTCGCGAACCAGCTGTGGCTGATCCTGGCGGCGGTCGTATGCGTCTACATCGTCCTCGGCGTGCTCTACGAGAGCTACGTCCACCCGCTGACGATCCTGTCGACGCTGCCCTCGGCCGGCGTGGGCGCGCTGCTGGCGCTGATCGTGACCGGCAACGACCTCGGCGTCATCAGCATCATCGGCATCATCCTCCTGATCGGCATCGTCAAGAAGAACGCAATCATGATGATCGACTTCGCGATCGACGCCGAGCGCAACGAGGGCATGAGCGCGCGCGAGGCGATCCATCAGGCGGCGCTCCTGCGGTTGCGGCCGATCCTGATGACGACGCTCGCCGCGTTGTTCGCGGCGGTGCCGCTG
>DATIEN010000122.1:0-10086 GCA_035455705.1 Casimicrobiaceae bacterium
CAGGAGATCTACCTCAAGCTGCTGGAGATCCATTCGCAGCACAACAAGCCGCAGGCGTTCGAGACCGTCGCGTCCGAGCTTTTCGCGGTCAGTCACGGCCAGGGCGACGTGTGGCACAAGGCGGTTACGCTCGGCCGCCAGCTCGACCCGAACAACCCGATGTTCCAGGACGCTCTGCCGATCGCCGGTGCTGCACCCGGCACCCCGGCGACGGCGACGCCTGCAAGCGCTCCGGGCACGCCACCGCGCTCCCCGCTGCACGCGACGCCGGCGTTCAACGACGGCGAAATCTCGATTGCGCCCGCTGCCGCGAAGAAGAGCGCGGCCGACATCCTCGCCGGTGCCGAGGACGCGCTCGCGCGAACGTCGACGACGCCGATCGCAGCCGCCGAGCACGCCGCGAGGTCCACGGCACCCGCGGCGGCGGCGGCCGCAGCGGCCGCCACGGCCGCGCTCACGGATACCGCCGCGAGCGCGAAGTCGGCCGATGTCGAGGTTCCGCATTTCGGCGACGTCGCTCACGAGCTCACGACGCGCGTCGACACGCCGGCCGAGCAGCCGCGCTTCGATCTCGACTTTCATCTCGACGACGACGAGCGCCCGGCGCCGCTCAAGCGCGCCGAAGCCGTGCCCGCTTCCGAGCCGGCGCCCGCGCCCGAGCCCTCGCTCGCGACGGCACATGCCGCCCACGCGGCGCCGTCGTTCGACCTTGACAAGCTCGACCTCGCGTTCGATGCCGACCGGCCCGTGGCCGACGACGCGACCCCGTCGGTACTCGATGGCCAGTGGCACGACGCGGCGACGAAGCTCGACCTCGCGAAGGCCTACCAGGAGATGGGCGACGTGGACGGTGCGCGCGAGATCCTGCAGGAAGTGCTGCACGAGGGCGACGACCGGCAGAAGTCCGAGGCGCAGTCACTGCTCGCCAGGTTGACGGCGTAAAGAAACCGCGCGACGTTTCGCTCGCTCCGCTCGCCCGATACTTGGCGCGGATCGGGCTTCCTCGACTCGTCCGGGCTGGCCCTTCGCGAGTCGGCCGTTCAAGGGCGGCGTGAGCCGTGCGCAGAGCGCTCGCGCTCGAATACGACGGCCGCGGCTTTTGCGGATTCCAGGCGCAGCCTTCGGGCTGCGGGGTGCAGGACGCGCTCGAGCGCGCCCTCGCGGCGATCGCCGATGAGCCGGTTCGCGTCGTCGCCGCAGGCCGCACCGATGCCGGCGTGCATGCGACGTCGCAGATCGTCCACTTCGACGCGCCGGTGGAGCGTCCGCTCACCGCATGGGTGCGCGGCGTCAATGCCCACCTGCCCGCCGGCGCCGCCGTGCTTTGGTGCGTCGGGGTTGCCGCGGACTTCCATGCGCGCTTCGCCGCCACGTCGCGGCATTACACGTATCTGCTGCTGAACCGTCCCGAGCGGCCGGGACTGCTGCACGGACGCGTCGGCTGGCAACATGCGCCACTCGACGCCATTGCGATGCAGGAAGCGGCGCAAGCGCTCGAGGGCACGCACGATTTCACGTCGTTTCGATCGGCCGAGTGCCAGGCGAAATCCCCGGTCAGGACGATCTCCATGTTGCGCGTCGAGCGTCGCGGTCCCATCGTTCGCTTCGATGTCAGCGCGGACGCTTTCCTGCATCACATGATCCGCAACATCGTCGCCGCGTTGGCCGACGTCGGCGCCGGCAAACGCCCGCGCGCCTGGATCGGCGAGTTGCTGCAGGCGGCGGACCGCACGCGCGGGGCACCCACGTTTGCGGCCGACGGGCTTTATTTCAACGGTGCGGATTACGATGCACGCTTCAACCTGCCGCCGACGCGACGCGCGATCGACGGCGGGGACGCCGACGTCACGACATGAGCGCATCCCATCGACGCACGCGGATCAAGATCTGCGGCATCACGCGCGCCAGCGACGCGCGTGCGGCGGTCGACGCCGGGGTCGACGCCATCGGCCTCGTGTTCTGGCCCGGGACGCCGCGCGTCGTCACGCACGCGCAGGCACGGACGATCGCCGCCGCGGTTCCGTCGTTCGTCACCCTCGTCGGTCTCTTCGTGGACGCGAGCGAGGCCGAGGTGCGCGCCGCACTCGATGCCGTCCCGATCGACGTCCTGCAATTCCACGGCACCGAGCCGGCGTCGTTCTGCCGCGCCTTCGGGCGGCGTTACCTGAAGGCGATCCCCGTTCGCGAAGGCATCGACCTGCTAGAATCGGTGTCACCCTACGGCGACGCTGCCGGACTGCTCTTCGACGCCTTTTGCGAAGGCGACCTGCCCGGCGGCACCGGCCGTGCGTTCGACTGGGGGCGCCTCAACGCCGACGTGCGCGCACGGCTCCCCGCGCCGCTGATCCTCTCCGGCGGATTGAACGCGAGCAACGTCGGCCGCGCGATTGCGGCCGTGGCTCCGTGGGGCGTGGATGTGTCGTCCGGAGTCGAGGAACGCGGCAGCGACGGCAAGCCGCGTCGCGGCTTGAAGGATGCAGCGCGCATCCGCGCGTTCGTCGAAGGAGTTCGCAGTGCAGATGGCGGAAGCTTGGCAAGTGCGTGACCTGCCCGACGAGCGCGGGCACTTCGGTCCCTATGGCGGCGTTTTCGTCGCCGAGACGCTGATCGCCGCGCTCGACGAGCTGCGCACGCAATACGAACGCTACCGAGCCGATCCCGAGTTCGTCGCCGAGTTCGAGCGCGAGCTTTCGCACTACGTCGGCCGGCCTTCGCCGGTCTATCACGCGGAGCGCTGGTCGCGCGAGCTCGGCGGCGCGCAGATCTACCTGAAGCGCGAGGACCTCAATCACACCGGCGCGCACAAGATCAACAACTGCGTCGGCCAGGCGCTGCTCGCGAAGCGTCTCGGCAAGCGCCGCGTGATCGCCGAGACCGGCGCCGGGCAGCACGGCGTCGCGACGGCGACGGTCGCCGCGCGCTTCGGAATGGAATGCGTCGTCTACATGGGCTCGGAGGACGTGCGCCGGCAGGCGCAGAACGTCTACCGGATGAACCTGCTCGGCGCGACCGTCGTGCCCGTCGAGTCGGGCTCGAAGACGCTGAAGGACGCACTGAACGAGGCGATGCGCGACTGGGTGACGAACGTCGACACGACGTTCTACATCATCGGCACCGTCGCGGGTCCGCACCCGTACCCGATGCTCGTGCGCGATTTCCAGAGCGTGATCGGGCGCGAGTGCCTGACGCAGGTGCCCGCGATGGCGGGCCGCGATCCCGATGCGGTCATCGCCTGCGTCGGCGGCGGCAGCAACGCGATGGGCATCTTCCACGCCTACGTGCCGAAGGCGCAGGTGCGCCTGATCGGCGTCGAGGCGGCCGGCGAGGGCATCGCGACCGGCCGTCATGCGGCGTCGCTTTGCGCAGGACGGCCCGGCGTCCTCCACGGAAACCGCACGTACCTGCTGCAGGACGAAAACGGCCAGATCATCGAGACCCACTCCATTTCGGCCGGCCTCGATTACCCGGGCGTCGGCCCCGAGCACGCGTGGCTCAAGGACAGCGGGCGTGCCGAATACGTCTCGATCACCGACGACGAGGCGCTCGCGGCATTCCACGCGTGCTGTCGGATCGAAGGGATCATTCCGGCGCTCGAGTCGGCGCATGCGCTCGCGTACGCAACGAAGCTCGCCCCGACGCTTCCGCGCGACCGGATCCTGCTCGTCAATCTTTCCGGCCGCGGCGACAAGGACATGGCGACGGTCGCCGAGCGTGCAGCGCGCGCCGCGCAACCACCGGCCGGGCCGACGACACCGCCGGTCGAGCGATAGCGAGGCGCAAGCGAGGGCATGAACCGGATCGATCGCGTGTTCGCGCAGCAGCGGGCGGCCGGCCGCACGGTGCTGATTCCGTACGTCGCCGCCGGCGATCCGTCACTCGCGATCACTTCGTCGATCCTCGACGCGCTCGTCGAGGCGGGCGCCGACGTGATCGAGCTCGGCGTCCCTTTTTCCGACCCGATGGCGGATGGGCCGGTGATCCAGCGCGCCTCCGAGCGCGCGCTCGCGCAAGGCGTCGGTTTGCGCGACGTCCTGGACGTCGTCGCGAAGTTTCGCGAGCGTCATGCGGACACGCCGCTCGTCCTCATGGGGTACGCGAATCCGATCGAGGCGATGGGCGTCGACGCATTCGTTCGGCGCGCGCACGACGCTGGCGTCGACGGCGTGATCGTCGTCGACTATCCGCCGGAGGAAGGCGCCGAGTTCGCAAAGCGGCTCTCGGAGCAGGGGATGGCGCCGATCTTCCTCGTCGCGCCGACGACGCCCGGGCCGCGGATCGAAAGAATCGCCCGCGTCGCCTCGGGCTACGTCTACTACGTCTCGCTCAAGGGCGTGACGGGTGCCGGGCATCTCGACACGCACGACGTCGCGTCGAAGCTCGACGAGATTCGCCGCCACATCGCGTTGCCCATCGGCGTGGGCTTCGGCATCCGCGACGTCGAAAGCGCGCGCGCCATTGCCGCGCATGCGGACGCCGTCGTCATCGGCAGCCGCATCATCGTCGAGATCGAGAAAGGGAAGGCCGCCGAGGCGCCCGCGCGCGTCGCGGCATTCGTCGCTGCGATCCGCCGCGCGCTCGACACGCGCGAAGCGGCGTGCGCGGCTTGACGAAGCCGCCGCGATGAGCTGGCTCACCAAGCTTCTCCCGCCGCGGATCAAGAGCACGCCGGGCGCGCGCAAGACGCCGGTCCCCGAGGGGCTTTGGGTCAAGTGCGACGCGTGCGAGGCCACGCTCTATCGGACCGATCTCGAGAAGAACCTGCTCGTCTGCCCCAAGTGCAACTACCACGGGCGCGTATCGTCGCGCGAGCGCATCGAGCAATTGCTCGATCCCGAGGGCCGCTTCGAGATCGGACTCGAGGTCGTGCCCGTCGACACGCTGAAGTTCAAGGACACGAAGAAGTATTCCGAGCGGCTGGAGGCCGCGCTCGAGGAGACCGGCGAAACCGATTCGCTCGTGGTCATGCAGGGCAGCGTCAAGAGCGTGCCGCTCGTGCTCGCGGCGTTCGAGTTCAACTTCATGGGCGGATCGATGGGCTCGGTCGTCGGCGAACGCTTCGTTCGCGGCGTGCGCGTGGCCTACGAGAACCGCCTGCCTTTCGTCTGCGTGTCGGCGTCGGGCGGCGCGCGGATGCAGGAGGGCGTCAACTCGCTGTTCCAGATGGCGAAGACGACCGCCGTGCTGCAGGAGCTCACGCGCGCGCGCCTGCCCTTCGTGTCGATCCTCACCGATCCCACGATGGGCGGCGTGTCGGCGTCGTTCGCGTTCGTCGCCGACCTGGTGCTGGCCGAGCCGGGCGCATTGATCGGCTTCGCCGGTCCGCGCGTCATCGAGCAGACCGTGCGCGAGAAGCTGCCCGATGGCTTTCAGCGCGCCGAGTTCCTCGTCGAGAAGGGCGCGCTCGACATGATCGTCGACCGGCGCAGCATGAAGGACGAGCTCGCTCGGCTGCTCGCGATGCTGACGCGCCAACCGGCGCCGTCGGCCTGAGGCCGTCCCGGGCGCGGCAAAAGCTTCGCGCGCCTCGCCCGGAGCGCTTGGGTCGTTGAACCGCATGAGCCTCGACGCGCAAACGCGCACGCTTTCGCAGTGGCTCGCGTTCATCGAGACGCTTCATCCGCGGCCGATCGCGATGGGGCTCGATCGCGTCGCGGCCGTCGCCGCGCGCATGGACATCCGCCTCGAATGCCCGGTGATCACCGTGGCGGGCACGAACGGGAAGGGCTCCGCGTGCGCGATCGTCGAATCGATTTACCGGTGCGCGGGATACCGGACCGGGCTTTACACGTCGCCGCATCTTCTTCGCTTCAACGAGCGCGTGCGCATCGCCGGCGTCGAGGCGAGCGACGAGGCGCTCGCGAGCGCATTCGCGGCGGTGGAAGCGGCACGCAGCCGCGGCTCCGCGAACGTGCAGAGAGCGCCGGACGCAGGCGAAACGGACGAGAAGCCGACGCCGCTCACGTATTTCGAGTTCACCACGCTCGCGGCGCTCTTTCTCTTCGCGAGCGCGCATCTCGACGTGCTGATCCTAGAGGTCGGGCTCGGCGGCCGTCTCGACGCCGTGAACATCGTCGACCCCGACGTTGCGGTCGTGACGACGATCGACATCGACCACGCCGACTGGCTGGGGTTCACGCGCGAGGCGATCGGCCGCGAAAAGGCGGGGATCTACCGCACCGGAAGACCCGCGCTTTGCGGTGATCCGGATCCCCCGCAGTCGCTGGTCGACCACGCGCGCGCGATCGACGCGACGCTGTGGCGGATCGGCATCGATTATGGCTATGAGGCGCAGGGTACGCAGTGGCGTTATGAAGGACCGGCAGGTGCGCGCTTCGGCCTGCCGTTTCCGGCACTGCGCGGCGCTTATCAGTTGCAGAACGCGGCGACCGCGCTCGCGACGCTCGACGCGTTGCGGGTTCGCCTGCCGGTCGCCGCCGGTGCCGTGCGCGACGGTCTCGTGAACGTCGCGCTGCCCGGCCGCTTCCAGGTGCTGCCGGGTCGCCCGATAGTCGTGCTCGACGTCGCGCACAATCCGCAGGCCGGGCGCGCTCTCGCCGATGCGCTGTCGTCGATGGGTTATTTCGCGCGCACCTTCGCCGTCTTCGGCATGCTCGCCGACAAGGACATCGAGGCGGTCGCGCGCGCGCTCGCGCCGCGCATCGATCGCTGGTACGTCGCGCCACTGCCCGGTCCGCGCGGTGCTTGCCGCAATCGGCTCGTGGCGGCGCTCGCGGCCGCCGGCGTCGACGCGAGCGCCGTCAGATGCTTCGCCGACATCGCCGATGCATTCGCTGCAGCGCGCAACGATGCGCACGAGACTGATAGAATCGCGGCCTTCGGTTCGTTCCTGACTGTCGCCGCGACGCTCGACGCCGTGACCCGCGAACGGTGAGCCGGACCGATCGCGGAAATGGCAGAGCCCGCCGACATCAACGTGGACGAATTGCGCCGGCGTGCGCGAAGGCGCCTGGTCGGCGCGGTCGTCCTTGCGCTCGGTGTCGCCGTCGTCGTGCCGATGCTGCTCGAGACCGAGCAGAAGCCGCTCGGCGAGGACGTGTCGGTGAAGATTCCGCCCGTCGACAACGGCAAGTTCGTCAATCGGCTGAACGACCCTTCGGCCGCACCGGCCGCGCCCGCCCCGGAGGTTGCGACGCCCGCGGCCGACGCGACCAACGCCGCTCCCGGCCCTGCGGCGAGCGAGGCGCCATCGGCCCGGTCCCAGAAATACGACACACGCGTGCCCGACGCCGCGGCCGGCGGGCCGGCGTCGAGCGAAGGCACGGCTTCGTCATTGGCGACCTTGCCCGCGTCGTCAGCGCGGCCGGCCGCTGCGTCGAAAACGCCGGCGCCCGAGCCGACGACCTCGACGCAGCCTGCGTCCGTCGGCACCAGGAGCGCCGAGCCCGTCGCGCACGATGCGAGCGACGCTGCGAAAGCGTCGCGCGTCGCGCGCGCGCCGGAGGCCACGACGCCGGTTCACGAAAGCGCTGCGCCGCGCGAGGGTTACGCGGTTCAACTGGCGGCGTTCGCCGACGACCGCGGTGCGAACTCCCTCGCCAGCCGCTTGAAGAAGGCCGGATACGCCGCATATACCGAGCCTCTGAAGACCAGCAAGGGCACGCTCTGGCGCGTGCGTGTCGGTCCCTATTCGTCGCGCGAGGCAGCGCTTGCTGCGCGCGACAGGTTGAAGACCGAAGGCCAGATCGGCATTGTCGCCGCGATCAAATAGCGTCGACCGATGGCCGCCTCGCGGCGTTTCGGCACATGACGACGTTCGATTGGATCGTAGTTTGCATCGTTGCACTGTCGACGCTGTTCGCATTCTTCCGCGGCGTGATCCGCGAACTCGTCGCGCTTGCGGCGTGGATCGCCGGACTCGTCTGCGCGATCGCGTACACGCCGGCGTTCGCGAGCCTGCTACCCGACGTGCTCGGCGAGCCTGCGCTTCGCTACGTGATCGCCTTCACGCTCATCGTCGTCGCGGCGCTCGTGGCCGGCGCGCTGATCGCGTGGCCGCTGTCCGGCATCGTCCATGCTGCGGGACTCGGGTTCGTCGACCGCTTCTTGGGATCGTTGTTCGGCCTCGCTCGCGGCATCGTGCTTATGCTGGCGTTCGTGTTCGTCGCCGGACTCACGTCACTGCCGCGCAGCGACTGGTGGCAGCGTTCGGCGTTCGTGCCGCCGCTCGTGGCCGGCGTCCATGCGCTGCGGCCGCATCTTCCCGCGGCGATCGCCGGCCGCCTCGATTACGCGCCGCGCCGCGAGCCACCCGCGACGAAGGCGCCGCAACAGGCCGAGCTGCATCGGCGAGGGGTGTCTGACTGACATGTGCGGCATCCTGGGCGCGGTCGCGCACTCTCCGGTGAACCAGCTTCTCTACGACGGGCTGCTTCTGCTGCAGCACCGCGGGCAGGATGCCGCGGGCATCGTCACGAGCGAGGGCCCGATCTTCCATACGTACAAGGGGCCGGGGTACGTGCGCGACGTCTTCCGCACGCGCAACATGCGCGAGCTCTCCGGCACGACCGGCATCGCGCACTGCCGCTATCCGACGGCGGGCTCGGCGTTCTCGGACCTCGAGTCGCAACCGTTCTACGTCAACTCGCCGTTCGGCGTGTCGCTCGGGCACAACGGCAACCTGACCAACAGCGACGCGCTGAAGCGCGAGCTGTGGGAGCTCGACTTTCGCCACGTCAACACGAACTCGGACAGCGAGGTTCTGCTGAACGTGCTGGCGCTGGAGCTCGAGCGCTCGGCGCAGCATCACCGGCTCGATGCCGACGCGATTTTTCGCGCCGTCTCCGGCGTGCACCGACGCTGTCGTGGCGCCTACGCGGTGGTCGCGATGATCGCCGGCTACGGCATGCTCGCGTTCCGCGATCCGTTCGGCATCCGTCCGTTGATCGTCGGGGTCAACGAGTCGACGGGCGGTTCCGAGTATCTCGTCGCATCGGAGTCCGTCGCGCTCGAGCCGCTCGGCTTCTCGGTGCTGCGCGACGTGGAGCCGGGCGAAGCGATCTTCGTCGACCAGGCGGGGAACTTCCATGCACGCCAGTGCGCCGAGCATCCGTCGCTCAATCCGTGCATCTTCGAGTACGTCTATCTCGCGCGTCCCGACTCCGTCATCGACGGCACGTCGGTCTACGAAGCGCGGCTGCGGATGGGCGCGGCGCTGGCCACGAAGATTCGCGACATACCGCAAGCGCAGGACATCGACGTCGTGATCCCGATCCCCGACTCTAGCCGCCCGTACGCGCTCGAGCTCGCGAACCGTCTCGGCAAGACCTATCGCGAAGGCTTCGTCAAGAACCGCTACGTCGGGCGCACGTTCATCATGCCCGGGCAGGCGCTGCGCAAGAAGAGCGTGCGCCAGAAGCTGAATGCGATCGGCATGGAGTTCAAGGACAAGGTCGTGCTGCTCGTCGACGATTCGATCGTGCGGGGCACCACGTCGCGCGAGATCGTGCAGATGGCGCGCGATGCGGGCGCGCGCAAGGTCTACTTCGCGTCGGCGAGCCCGCCGGTGCGCTTCCCGAACGTTTACGGCATCGACATGCCGAACCAGGAGGAGCTCGTCGCGACCGGCCGGACGGAAGCCGAAATCGCGCGCGAAATCGGCGCCGACCTGCTCGTCTACCAGGATCTCGACGCGCTCAAGCAGGCGGTGCGCGAGGGCAACCCGCGGCTCACCGATTTCGAGGCGTCGTGCTTCGACGGCAAGTACATCACCGGCGACATCACGGCCGACTACCTGTCGAACCTCGCGATCGAGCGCGACCGTTCGCGTGGCGAGGCCGAGTCCGACGTCGTGGAGGATGCGAACGCCGGGTGATCGTGGTATAGTGTCGTCGCGCCGATTTGAGCTTCAGCTTGCGGGCGCCTAACAAATTCCGCTAAAGCGAGGTTCGCTCCAGCCCGAAGATATCGGGCGGGGCACACAAAACCCGTTTGGCGGAAGCCCGACGGGTTTTTTGTTTTTGCGTTGCTGCGCAAAGGCGACAAGGACGCTGCCATGAGCGAGAACCATCACGAGCGCGGCTTCACCACCGCGATTCTGCACAGCGACCGCGATGCGGCGATCGAGCA
>DATIEN010000123.1:0-2978 GCA_035455705.1 Casimicrobiaceae bacterium
GGTTACGGCTTCCTCTCGGAACGGCCGTCGTTCGCGCAGGCCGTCATCGAGGCCGGGCTCGTCTGGATCGGGCCTTCGGCGCGCAACATCGACGACATGGGCGACAAGGAACGGGCGCGCGTGCTCGCGACGCGCTGCGGCGTGCCGGTCGTGCCCGGAAGCGGTCGCTTTGCCACTGCTGACCTCGAGGGGCTCGAGGCGGCCGCCGACAGCGTCGGCTATCCGCTGCTCGTCAAGGCCGCTGCGGGCGGAGGCGGCATCGGAATGCGCCGAGTCGACGACGCCGCAGCGCTGCGCGCGACGGCGCTCGCGACGCAGTCGATGGCGGCGAAGGCGTTCGGCGACGGAACGGTTTATCTCGAGCGCTCCATCCCGATCGCGCGCCACGTCGAGGTGCAGGTGTTCGGATTCGGCGACGGGCGCGCCGTGCACTTTCACGAGCGCGACTGCTCGACACAGCGCCGTTTCCAGAAGATCATCGAGGAATCACCCGCGCCGGGATTGCCGGACACGACTCGCGAGCGGATGGCGGAAGCGGCGCTGCAGCTTTGCGCCGCCCAGCAGTACGAGGGCGCCGGAACCGTCGAGTTCATCGTGGACGCCGCGACGTTCGATTTCTACTTCCTCGAGATGAACACGCGCATCCAGGTCGAGCACCCCGTCACGGAGATGAACACGGGCCGCGATCTCGTCGCGTTGCAGATCGATTTCGCGCGCGGCGCCATCGAAGGCCTCGAACAAAAGGCGATCGCAAGCCGCGGCCATGCGATCGAATGCCGGATCTACGCCGAGAATCCGGCGAAGCAATTCCTGCCGTCGCCCGGCGTCCTCGAGCGCTTCGTCCTGCCGCCGCAATCCGGGGACGTTCGCATCGATAGCGGCTACCGCGCGGGCGATCGCGTCACCCACTTCTACGATCCGCTGATCGCGAAGCTCGTCTGCCATGGCGAGGACCGCGGATCGGCGATCGAGCGGACGCTCGACAGCCTGTCGCGCCTCGACATCGCCGGTATCGCGACGAACGTCGCGTTTCTGCGCGCAACGATCGCGCACCCCGCCTTCCGCGCGGGTGACGTGTTCACCGGTTTCGTCGACGCGCACAAAGCCGAGCTCATCCAGCGCAAGGCAGCTTAGTTAGCGGGCAGCCGGAGAGATGGCGAACGACTTGTCACTGTCCAGGGCGAAGGCCGCGTCGATCCTGGTCCGCAATGCGACGGTGCGCTACGGTCCGCGGGAAGTGCTGACATCGGTGACGCTCGACGTCCGCGCGGGCGAGTTCGTGTGCCTGCTCGGCCCGTCCGGCTGCGGCAAGACGACGCTTCTGAACGCGATCGCCGGTTTCATTCCGCTCGCGTCGGGCGAGATCGGCGTCGATCGCGTACCCGTGCGCGGACCCGGCGGCGACCGCGGTATGGTGTTCCAGGAGTACGCGCTCTTCCCCTGGTTCACGGTTTTCGAGAATGTCGTCTACGGGCCGAAGCTTCGCCGCGCGAGCCGCGACGAGCAGCGCCGCATCGCCGAGCATTACCTGTCACTCGTGAAGCTCGAGAAGTACGGCCATTGCTACCCGAATCAGCTGTCGGGCGGACAGCGGCAACGCGTCGCGCTGGCGCGCGCGCTCGCGAACCAGCCGAGCATCCTGCTGATGGACGAGCCGTTCGGGGCACTGGACGCGATGACGCGCGAGTCGCTGCAGCAGGAGCTCCTCGACCTCTGGCAGGCCGACCGGCGCACCTGCATCTTCGTGACGCATAGCGTCGGTGAAGCGGCGTTCCTCGCCGAGACGGTCGTTGTCATGAAGGCACAGCCCGGGCGCATCGACGCGGTCATCGCCAACGCGAGCCCGCGTCCGCGCGACCGCACGTCGGACGCGTACTTTTCGATGTATCGGAAGATCGACGCGGTGCTGCGCGACCAGCGCGAGCCCGTTGCGCAGACGGTGGCGGCATGAAGACGGCGACGCAGAACGTCACCGAAACCGACGCGCTCGGCACGCGTCCACTGTCGGAGCGCGAGCGCTGGATCTTCGGCATCGTCTCGATCGCGGGCGTGCTGGGCCTGTGGCAGCTCGCAACCGGAATCGGCTGGATCAACCCGGTGCTGCTGCCTTCGCCGCTCGATATCGGCCGCGCGTTCTGGACGTCGGTCCTGGACGGGACGCTCCTGCACAACGTGCTCGCGAGCTTCGCGCGCGTCGTCGAAGGCTTCCTGCTGGCCTTCGTCGTCGCCGTGCCGATCGGCGTCGCCATGGGACTGTCGCGGACGCTGGGCGGCCTGTTCGACCCGCTGCTCGAGCTCGTGCGACCGATCCCCCCGATTGCGGTCATCCCGCTTGCGATCCTCTGGTTCGGGATCGGCGAGTTCTCGAAGGTGTGGATCATCGCGTACGGCGCGTTCTTCCCGATCCTGCTCAACACGATGGCCGGGTTCCGCGAGGTGGAGCGCGTGCAGGTGCGCGCGGCGCAGGCGCTCGGCGCGAACCGCTACCAGATCTTTCGCGACGTCGTGCTGCGCTCGGCGCTGCCGTTCGTCATCGTCGGCGCTCGCCTCGGCATGAGCATGGCGTTCATCGTGCTCGTGGCCGCCGAGCTGATCGCGTCGAGCAGCGGCCTGGGTTTCATGATCAGCGATGCGCGCTACAAGTTTCGAACCGACGAGATGTTCCTGGGCATGGCGTGCATCGGCGCGCTCGGGTTCGGGCTCAACGTGCTGCTGCGGGCAACCGAACGCCGATTGCTCAAGTGGAAGTCGGGGTGATTGGACGTCCGGTGTTTCTCAACGAGGAGGAGACCATGCTTGCCAACTGTGCCTCTCGAAAGCGCACGACCGTTCGCATCCTCGGGCTCGCGAGGCAACTGGGCGTGGCGCTCGTCACGCTCGCCGCGTTCGCCGGTACGTCGTACGCCGCGACCGCGGTGACGCTCGGCACCGCCAAGGATCCGAACCTTGCCGCCGAAATCGTGATCGCGCGGGACAAG
>DATIEN010000124.1:0-3667 GCA_035455705.1 Casimicrobiaceae bacterium
GGAGCTTCGCGACGGCTACTACGTGAACCTCGGCATCGGCATTCCGACGCTCGTCGCCAACTTCATTGCGAGCGACATCGACGTGACGCTCCAGTCGGAGAACGGCCTGCTCGGCATCGGTCCGTTCCCGGCGGAGGATGAAGTCGACCCGGACCTGATCAACGCGGGCAAGCAGACGGTGACGACGCTTCCGGGCAGCAGCTTCTTCTCGTCGGCCGATTCTTTCGCGATGATCCGCGGCGGCCACATCGATCTGTCGATCCTCGGCGCGCTGGAGGTCGCGCAGAACGGCGACCTCGCGAACTGGATGGTGCCGGGAAAGATGGTGAAGGGACCGGGCGGCGCAATGGACCTCGTGTCGGGCGTCAAGCGCGTCATCGTGCTGATGGAGCACACCGCGCGCGACGGCAGCCCGAAGATCCTCGAGCGCTGCACGCTGCCGATCACCGGCAAGGGCGTCGTCGACATGATCATCACCGACCTTTGCGTGTTCGAGGTGCTGCCGCACAGCGAGGGACTCGTGCTGCGCGAGCTGCACGAAGGGGCGACCGTGGACCAGGTGAGGGCGAAGACGGGTTGCGCATTCGAGGTCGCGCTGCGCCGGTAGCGCGATCGCGAGGTTGAGAAAGACATGCGCGTCGCGATCCTCGACGATTATCACGACACGCTGCGCACGCTCGACGCGTTCCGCAAGCTCGCAGGGCACGACGTCACCGTCTACAACGATCACGTGCAGGACGTCGATCGGCTTGCGGCACGCCTAGCCGATGCCGAGGCGCTGGTCCTGATCCGCGAACGCACGCAGATCCGCGCGCCGCTGCTCGAGCGGCTGCCGAAGCTGCGCCTGATCAGCCAGCGCAGCGTCTACCCGCACATCGACATCGAGGCGTGCACCCGGCTCGGCATCGTCGTTTCGTCGAGCCAGCACGCGGGCACGCCGTCGTACGCGGCGGCCGAGCTCACGTGGGCGCTCGTGCTCGCCGCGATGCGCGCGGTCCCGCAGCAGATGAATGCATTGAAGGCCGGACGCTGGCAGATCGGCGTCGGACACACCGTGCGCGGCAAGATGCTCGGGATCTACGGTTACGGCCGCATCGGCGCGGTCGTCGCTGGCTACGGCAGGGCGTTCGGCTGCGAGGTCGTCGTCTGGGCGCGCGAAGCGTCGCGCGACCGGGCGCGCACGGACGGATACGCGGTCGCGGACGGCAAGGATGCCTTCTTCGCGCAAGCCGACATCCTGACGCTGCACATGCGGCTGGTCGACGCGACGCGCGGCATCGTGACGGGTGCGGATCTCGCGCGCATGAAGCCGACCGCGCTTCTCGTGAACACGAGCCGCGCCGGTCTCGTCGCGCCCGGTGCGCTCGTCGAGGCGCTGCGCAACGGCCGGCCCGGCATGGCTGCCGTCGACGTCTACGAGACCGAGCCGCTGACCGATCGAAACGATGCGCTTCTCACGCTCGACAACGTCGTCTGCACGCCGCACATCGGCTACGTCACGCGCGACGAGTACGAGGTCCAGTTCGCCGAGATCTTCGACCAGATCGTCGCCTACGCGAACGGCGAGCCGATCAACGTCGTCAATCCTGCCGCCCTCGCGCACGCGCGGCGCTCCTGACCGCGCCTGCCGGAACGTATGAAGCGCGTTCCGGTCGGAACGGATCCAAGCATGCCCGAATGGCCGATCCTCCGATGACCTGGTCCGCCCGCCAGTACGTCGCGTTCGAGAACGAGCGGACGCGACCGGCGCGCGACCTGCTCGCGGCCGTCCCCACGCGCAACGTCCACGTCGCCGTCGACATCGGCTGCGGCCCCGGGAATTCCACGGAGCTTCTGCGCACGCGCTTTCCGAACGCGACGCTGGTGGGCCTCGACAGCTCGGCCGACATGCTCGATGCAGCCCGCAAGCGCCTCCCCGACGTCCGGTTCGACCAGGTCGACATTGCGAGCTGGACGGAGCCTGGGCCCTTCGACGTGATCCTCGCGAATGCCGTGCTGCAGTGGCTCCCCGATCACGCGCAAATCCTTCCGGCGCTCGTCGCCAAGCTCGCGCCGCAAGGAAGCGTCGCCGTGCAGATGCCCGACAACCTCGACGAGCCGGCGCACGCGCTGATGCGCGCGACCGCCGCCAACGGCCCGTGGTCGGCCAAGCTCGCCGGAGTGGCCGCCCAGCGTGCTCCGCGTCGCGGTGCACGCTGGTACTACGAGCTGCTGCGGCCGCTTTGCGGCAGCGTCGACGTCTGGACCACGACGTACCACCATCGGCTGGAAGGTGGGGCGGGCGGGGTCGTCGAATGGTTCAAGGGCAGCGGCCTGCGTCCGTTCCTCGACCCGCTCGACGAGGCCGAGCGCGCTGAATATCTCGATCGCTACACGCGCTCCGTCGAGCAAGCCTATCCGCAGCTCGTCGACGGCGCCGTACTCCTGCCGTTTCCGCGCCTTTTCATCGTCGCGACGCGATGAGCGACGCCGCGTCGCCGCATCGAGGCGCGGCGGCGCACGCGTTGAGCGTCCGCGAGGCCTTTCGCCAGGTCTTTCCCGGCGTCATGGTCGCGATGTTTCTCGCGGCCGCCGACCAGACGATCCTCGCGAGTGCGCTGCCGACGATCGCGAGCCATCTCGGCGGCTTCGAATATCTTTCGTGGGTCGTCGTCGCGTACCTGCTCGCGGCCACGATCGCCGCGCCGCTGTACGGCCACCTCGGGGACCGCTTCGGGCGCCGCCGGATGCTCATGGTCGCGCTCGGCATCTTCACGATCGCATCGATCGGGTGTGCGGCGGCGCCGACGCTGCTCGCGCTCGTGATCGCGCGCGCGGTGCAAGGCGCAGGCGGCGGCGGGCTGATGACGCTCGCGCAGGCGTTGATCGGCGAGCACGTGCCGCCGCGCGAGCGTGGGCGCTTCCAGGGCTACTTCGCCGCCGTTTTCGCGCTCGCATCGACGTCCGGACCGATCCTCGGCGCCTACCTCACCGAGCACGTGAGCTGGCGCAGCGTGTTCGCGATCAACCTGCCGATCGGCGTGCTCGCCGCGTTTCTCGCGCGGCGCATTCCGGACATCGTCGCCCCGCACGACGAGAACTACCGGCCCGACGTGGTGGGCGCGCTGCTCTTTTGCGGCGCGACACTCGGCTTCCTGTTCGCGTTGTCGTCCGCCGGGCACGCGCTCGCGTTCGATTCGTGGGAACTCTACGCGGTGATCGCCGGCGTCGTCACCGGCTACGTGGCGCTCTACCGCTGGGAGCAGCGCGCCGCGCATCCGGTGATTCCGATCGCGCTGCTGCGCCGGCCGGAGATCCTGCGCGCCGACGCCGTCGTCGTGTGCTTCGCGGCGACGCTCTTCGCGACGGTGCTGTATCTGCCGCTTTACCTGCAGGCGGGACGCGGGCTCGGCATCGGCGCGTCGGGAACGCTGCTTCTGCCGATCACGCTGTCGATGGTGACCGGCGCCACGCTGAGCGGACGACTCGTCACGCGCACCGGCAAGGTCACGGTGTTCCCGATCAGCGGGCTCGTGCTCGCGACCGGCGCGCTCGTCGCGATGGGTGCGAGCGTCACGTTCGCGCCGACGCCGGCGCTTCTCGGTTTGACGGCCCTCGCCGGTTTCGGCCTCGGCATGGTGATGCCGGCGCTGCAGGTCGCCGTGCAATCGGCGGCCGGTCGCGAGAC
>DATIEN010000125.1:0-3543 GCA_035455705.1 Casimicrobiaceae bacterium
TTCAGCACGTTCTCGGCCTGCAGCGCGGACGCCCGGAGGTCGACGAACCCGATCCCCCAGATGACGTTGCGCGCCGCTACGTCGTCGATCAGGTTGATCGGTGTCGTGAATGCGCGAATCACCGTGCCGCTGCCGTCGCGCACCGTCGTGGGCCCGAAGACCGGGATGAACAGGTACGGCCCCTGCGGAATGCCCCAGAAGCCGAACGTCTGGCCGAAGTCCTCGTCGCCCTTCGGGATGTTGCCGCTGCCCGCGATGTCGATCAGGCCGCCGACCCCGAACGCGGTATTGGTGATGACGCGCCCGAGGTCGTGGCCTGCCTTCTCGCCCTTGAGCTGCAGCATGTCGTTGACGACGGAGAACATGTCGTCGATGTTTCCGAAGAAGTTGTGCACGGCCGTGCGCACGATCGGCGGCGTGAACGCGAGGTAGGCCGCCGCGATGGGCTTGACGATGTTGCCGTCGATCACCTCGTGCACGCGGTACGAGACGCGATTCATCGGCTCGAACGGATCCTCGCGCGTCGGACCCATCGCGCAGCCGGTGAGCAGCGCGGCGGCGGCGAGCGCCGCCACCGTGACGAGTATCCCGTTGGTCGCTGCCATGCTCGTTCGATCACCGCTCATTTGGAACCCGCCGTTGCGTTCGCCGGATCGCTGGTCGCATTCGGGCGCGCGGCGTTGCCGTTCGGCGACACCGAAGCGGCGTTGCCCGTCGCCGGCGCAGCGGTACCGCTCGCCGCCTTGTCGAACAGGAACTGCCCGATCAGCTTCTCGAGGACGATCGCCGATTGCGTCTTGCCGATGCGATCGCCGTCCGCGAGCATCTTCGAGTCGCCGCCCGAATCGAGGCCGATGTACACCTCGCCGAGCAGCCCCGACGTCAGGACCGACGCGATCGTGTCCTTGCTGAACTGATAACCCTGGTCGATCTTCATCGAGACGACCGCCTGGTACGTCTGCGGATCGAGGCGGATTCTCTCGACGCGGCCGACGACGACGCCGGCCGCCTTCACCGGCGCCCGCAGCTTCAGCGCGCCGATGTTGTCGAACGCCGCGCTCAGGCGATAGCCGGGCGCGCTCGCGACCGACGTCAGGTTGCCGACCTTGAGCGCGAGAAAGACGATCGCGAGAATGCCGATCGTCACGAAGATGCCGACCCAGAGGTCGAGCGCCGAGCGGCTCATCGCTCGACGGCGTCGACCGCACCACCGTTGCGCGCGCGGTTGATGCTCATATGCCGACCCCCCTGAACATGAACACGGTAAGCACGAAATCGAGCGCGAGGATCGACAGCGCGCTTGCGACCACCGTGCGCGTCGTCGCGGACGAAACGCCCTCGGCCGTCGGCTGCGCGTTGTAGCCTTCGTACACCGCGATCGCGCTGACGGCGACGCCGAACACCGTGCTCTTGATGAAGCCGTTGACGATGTCGTAGCGAAAGTCGACGGCCGCCTGCATGTTGCCCCAGAACGACCCCGCGTCGATGCCGATCAGACGCACGCCGACGAGGTAGGCGCCGAAGATGCCGAGCGTCGAGAACAGCGAGGCGAGCAGCGGCATCGAAACGACGCCGCCGACGAAGCGCGGGGCGACGACGCGCGCCAGCGGATCGACGGCCATCATCTCCATTGCCGACAGCTGCTCGGTGGTCTTCATGAGGCCGATCTCGGCCGTCACCGCGCTGCCGGCGCGACTCGCGAACAGCAGACCGGCGACGACCGGTCCGAGTTCCCGCACCAGCGACAGTGCCACCAGGATGCCGAGCGACTCGTTCGCGCCATAGCGCGACAGCACGTCGTAGCCCTGCAACGCGAGCACCATCCCGACGAACAGGCCCGACACCAGGATGATGACGAGCGACAGCACGCCCTCGAAGTAGATCTCGCGCAGCGTGAGCGAAAGGCGCCTGAATGCTCCCGGCAGGTGGGTGACGATCGCCAGCGAGAAGCGCGCCGCGAATCCGAGGCGTGCGAGAGAATCGAGCGTCGCGGCGCCCACCCGCCGCAGCGCCCACGCGATCGTGTCAGCGGGCATCGGCGACGCCCTTCCCGCATGGCGGCACCGGCGACGCGGCCGATGCGCCACGGCGTGCGTGCGCCGCGGGGATCACCCGTGGCGGATCGCGCTTCGCGACGGATTCGCTTTCGAGGCGGCGCTTCGGTCTCATGCAAATTCCGTTTGCATCGGCGCAGCCGGGTAATGGAACGGTACGGGGCCGTCCGGCTGTCCGTCGACGAACTGGCGCACGAACGGGTCGCGCGACGCGCGCACCGCGTCGGGCGTGCCCTGCGCGATGATGCGACCTTCCGACACGAAGTAGATGTAGTCGACGATCTTCAACGACTCGTAGATGTCGTGCGTCACGACGATCGACGTGATGCCGAGCGCGTCGTTGAGTTTGCGGATCAGCTGGCCGACGATGCCGAGCGAGATCGGGTCGAGCCCGGCGAACGGCTCGTCGTACATGACGAGCATCGGGTCGAGCGCGATCGCGCGCGCGAGCGCGACACGCCGCGACATGCCGCCCGACAACTGCGACGGCATCAGCTGGGCGGCACCGCGCAGGCCGACAGCGTTCAGTTTCATCAGCACGAGGTCGCGGACGAGCTCCTCCGGCAGCTCGGTGTGCTCGCGCATCGGGAATGCGACGTTCTCGTACACCGACATGTCGGTGAAGAGCGCTCCGAACTGGAATAGCATGCCGATGCGCCGTCGCAGCGCGAACAAGGCGTCGCGATCGAGCGACGCGACGTCGATGCCCTCGACGCTGATCGTCCCGGCCTGCGGACGCAGCTGCCCCCCGATCAGGCGCAGGATCGTCGTCTTGCCGCATCCCGAGCCGCCCATGATCGCGACCAGTTTGCCGCGCGGAACCGTCAGATCGATCCCCGAGAGCACCGGGCGCGACCGGTCGTAGCCGAACGACACGTTCGTCAGGCGGACGGCGATTTCATTCGGGCTCGTCGGCGCGACGGCAGCCGGTTCTGCAACGGACATTGGGAGACAACGGAAGGACGAACGCCGGATTGTAGCGGGTTCGCGACCCGCGCCCCGCGTGAGCGGGCGAACGGCCCCCTATGCTTCCTCGAGCAGCTTCTTCTCGGCGCGGGCAAGATCGGCCGGCCGGCCGAGCAGCACGACGGCATCGCCGGGCGCGAAGCGCCATTCGGGCCCGGGCTGCACGGAACGCGCCCCGCCGCGGCGCACGCCGGTCACCTCGACGCGCGTGCCGTCGAGAAGCTCGGAGAGCGGTCGGCCGACGGCTCGCGCGTTCTGCGGCAGCAGCACCGTGCGCAGGCGCGGCTCGACGTTGTCCGCGCCGGTCAAGTCGGTCGTGCCGCGGAAGAAGCCGCGGAACAGCGCATAGCGGGCCTCGCGCACCTCGCGGATGCGGGCGAGCACCCGCGGCAGCGGCACGCCGAGCACGAGCAGCGTATGCGACGCGAGCATCAGGCGTCCTTCGAGCACCTCCGGCACGATCTCGGTCGCACCGGCGGCGGTCAGCCGGTCGATCTCCGCATCGTCCTGCGTGCGCACGATC
>DATIEN010000126.1:0-7948 GCA_035455705.1 Casimicrobiaceae bacterium
CTACGGCGTGTCACGCGAGCGCCAGGACGCCTACGGCGTGCAGAGCCAGCTGCGGGCTGCCGCGGCGGCCGCCGCGGGCGGGTTCGATGACGAGATCGTGCCGATTGACGTGACGATGCAGGTCACCGACAAGGAAACGGGCGCCGTCTCGGCGAAGGACGTCACGCTTGCCGCCGACGAGGGGATCCGCGCGGACACGACGTACGAAGCGGTCGCGAAGATCAAGCCGGCGCTGCCGGGTGGCGTGATCGCCGCCGGCAACGCAAGCCAGTTCTCGGACGGCGCCGCGGCATGCGTCGTCATGAGCGCGGAAGCGGCGGCGGCGCGTGGCTTGCGCCCGCTCGGCGCGTTTCGCGCGTTCGCTGTCGCTGGCTGCGAGCCCGACGAGATGGGGCTCGGGCCCGTGTTCGCCGTGTCGAAGCTGCTCGCGCGTACCGGGCTTCGCGTCGGCGACATCGACTTGTGGGAAATGAACGAGGCGTTCGCCGTCCAGGTGATCGAAAGCCGCGACCGGCTGGGCATTTCCGACGACCGGCTCAACGTGAACGGCGGCGCCATCGCCGTCGGTCACCCCTACGGCGTGTCGGGCACCCGCATCGCCGGCCATGCGCTGATCGAAGGGCGGCGTCGTGGCGCCAAGCGCGTCGTGGCGACGATGTGCATCGGCGGCGGCATGGGCGCCGCCGCCTTGTTCGACGTGATGTAGGGCCCGCGTCAGGCGGGGGCCGCCGCCGAGCCCGCGCCGGAGATCCCCGGCATCGAGAAGTCGAGCGCGCGCAGCCTGTCGCCGATCTCGCGGCGCTGTTCCGCGCCAAGCGCGACGAGCGGCGGACGCACGCGAACCCAGGCGTCGTCGCCGCTGAATTGCGCAATGGCGGCCTTCAGCGCCGGCACCATCGGATACGCCGACAGCACCCCGCGCACGCGGTCGACGGCCTTCTGCTGCGCATCGGCGTCCGCACCGCGCCACTCGCGGGCGAGCCGCGCGATCGGTGCCGGGCTCGCGTTGCAGATCGCGCTGATCGTGCCGGCGCCGCCGCCGCGCAGCGTCGCGAGCAGGAACAGCTCGCTGCCCGAGAAGACGTCGAATCCACGGGACGCGAAGCGCTCCATCATCGCGCGCATGTTGTCGAAATTGCCGCCGCTGTCCTTGATGCCGGCGATGATCCCCGGATAGCGGTCGAGCAGCCGCTCGATCAGCGCAAAGCCGATCGGCACCTGCGAGACCTGCGGAATGTGATAGAGGTAGATCCGCAACCGCTCGTCCGCGACGCGCTCGATCACTTCCGCGTAGCTCGCGAACAAGCCGTCGTCGGACACGCCCTTGTAATAGAACGGCGGCAGCATCAGGACGCCGCCACAGCCGTTTCGCACCGCGTGCCGCGTGAGCGCGACGCTATCCGTGAGTGCGCAGCAGCCGGTCCCCGGCATCATCCGCGCCGCCGGAAGCCCTGCCTCGAACAGCGCATCGAGCAGCGCGGCCTTTTCCGGCACCGACAGCGAGTTCCCTTCGGACGTCGTGCCGAAGACCGCGAGGCCCGTGTCGTTCGCGACGAGCCAGCGGCAATGCGCGACGAGCCGCGCGGCATCGGGCGCGAGATCGGCGGTGTAGGGCGTGACGACCGGTGCAAGCGCACCGTGCAGACGTTCGGTATTCAAGCGACGCTCCTCGTGAGTCGGTATCGTTCGGCCGCCGCGCGCCGCTTCAACGCGGGTGCGGCCAGCGGCCGCCGACGCGACCGGTGATTTCCTCGGCGATGTGCGAGACGAGCGGCCCGAGCTGCTTGATCCGCGCGTCGGTGAGTCGCGTGGACGGGCCGGCGAGCGAGATCGCGCCGAGAGGCTCGGCGTGCTCGTCATAGATGGGCGCGGCGACGCAGCGTGTTCCGGGCAGATGCTCCTCGTCGTCGAACGACCAGCCGCGCTGGCGAATGACGCGGATGCTCGCCCACATCGTCTCGGGCGATGTGATCGTGTTCTCGGTGATTCTCGGCAGGCCCTTGACCTTGATCAGCGCGTCGATCTGGTCGTCGGCCAGCGAAGCGAAGATCGCCTTGCCGACGCCCGACGCATGCAGCGGCACGCGACTTCCGAGCTTGACGATCGTGCGCATCGTCTCGCGGCATTGCACCTGGTCGATGAAGACCGCCTCGGTTCCGTCGAGGATCGCGAGATTCGCAGTCTCGCCGCACTGCTCCATCAGCCGTCGCAGGTACGCGTGGCTGTGCGCGGCGAAATCGCGATTGGCAAGAAAGCTCGCGCCGACGGTGAATGCCGAAAGCCCGACGTACCAGCGGCCGAGATCGCCCATCTGGTAGACGTAGCCGGTCTTCTCGAGCGTCGACAGCAATCGATGTGTCGTCGACGGCGGCAGCTCGACGCGCTGCGCGATGTCGGTGAGCGTGAGACCGCCTTCGCTTCGCGCGACGCATTCGAGGATCGACAGTCCGCGCGTGAGGCTTTGCACCTGCGCCGTTTCCGCGCCGGGGCGCGACGGCGTGCGTCCGCGCGGGGCAGGCGTGACGCGATGGAGGATGCTCACGGACGCAACGTGCCGCAGATGCGGGCCGCGGTCATCCCTTCGGATAGCGGGTCGGGAAAGTCACGCGGAACGTCGTTCCCTGGGACGGCGCCGTGTGGAGCTCGAGGCGCGCATCGAGAAGCTCGCACAATCGCTTGACGATCGAAAGACCGACCCCCTCTCCGTTGGACGTCCGGGCCGTTTCGGACATCGAGGACAGCGTCGGCGGCGCGTCGTCCTGCCGAGGCGACCCCTTCGACGCGGCGCTCCGCTCGAGATCCGTGCTGTCACGCGTGGCGGTTTCGATGGCGGCGGCGAGCGGTTCCAGAGCCTCGCCGGCGAGGCCCGGTCCGGTGTCCTGCACGCTCAGGCTCCAGCGCGTCCCCTCTCCGCTCATGACTTCCCACGCGAGCTTGACGCCGCCAC
Organism: Casimicrobiaceae bacterium; assembly: GCA_035455705.1. GTDB lineage: Bacteria > Pseudomonadota > Gammaproteobacteria > Burkholderiales > Casimicrobiaceae > VBCG01. Next base: position 2,948 of record DATIEN010000126.1, read on the forward strand.
GTGGCGTGTACTTGAGCGCGTTTTGAAGTAGGTTCTGGGCGATGCGGCAGACCTTGACCTCGTCGCCCTCGACGACGAGCGAATCGACGCCTTCGGTGACGAGGAACAAACCCCGCTCGGTCGCCGGCAGTTGCAGCCGCGCGGCAAGCTGGCTTAGCGCAACGGCCGCATCGAACCGGTGGATGGTCCGGCTTTCCTGGCCGGCGTCGAGGCGCGCCTGGGTCGTGAGGTCGTTCAGCAACGCCTGCAGCGAGGAGACGCTGCGCCCGAGCATGCGCAGGAACTTCTCGCTCGGGCCCGCCTTCTGCATGACGGCCGTGACGTTCTGCACGAGATCGACGTTGCCCCGCAAGTCGTGGGCCGCCTGGCGCCACGCTTCCGCGCGCTGCTTTTCGAGACCGCTCAACTCGGCGAGCGCCTGGCGCAGCGCATTGACGCGATCCAACGCCTCGGTCTTCATGAGCTCGGTGTACTGCGCGACGCTTTCGCTCATGCCGTGGATCGTGAGCTCGGCGACGCAACGCCAGGCGTCGGCAACCGTCACAGGAGACATTTCGGGATGAGCGCGCGTGAACGCGTCCACCTCGTCGGCGAGGCAGGCGTTGAGCGCGATCCACTCGCGCATCACTTCGCGGTCGGCGTAGCCTTGCTGCCAGCGTTGAAGGCCGTGGCCTTCGGCACCCTCGATTTCCGCCGGGTCGGCGGGGGACGAACGGCCCGACGAGCCGCTGCGCAGCCTGAGCTCCATTGCGTCGAGGAGCTTCGGAATGTGATCGTAGAACTGGACGCGCGACAACGTCGTCGCCGTCGTGACCTCCGGATCGCGCTGAGCGGCGCGCCGCCACGCTTCGAGAATGTCGTTGCGGCGAGCGCGAAGGTAATCCGCGAGGGCAGCAAGCCCCGGCGCGTGCTCGTCGCTGGAAATCATCGTCGCATTATAGGCGTCGCGGCGCAGGGCGTGCCGGCAATGTCGAACGTGTAGCGCGACGCGAGGATCCGCGCATCATCGAGCGGCACGTCGGCCTTCACGTAGCCGAACGCGACGATGCGCCCGAGCCTGCCGCTGTAGCCGGCCGACGTGACCTCGCCGATCGGACACCCGTCGGCCAGGATCGGCTCGCCGCCCCACGCGAAGACTCGCGGGTCGTCTAGCGTGAACGGCACGAGCCGTTTCGCGATGCCGCGCTCGCGCTGTGCGAGCAGCGCCTCGCGCCCGATGAACGGCCCCTTGTCGAACGCCACCGCGTGCGCGAGGCCCGCCTCGAGCGGCGTCTCGTCGGGCGAGAGCTCCGTGCCCCATGCGCGGCGTCCCGCTTCGATACGCAGCGCGTCGATCGTGTAATAGCCGGCATCGCGGAGCCCGAACCGCGAAGCTTCTTCCCAGAGCGCGTCGTAGAGCGTCGCGCACTGGTCGGTCGCCACGCAGAGCTCGTAGCCGGGACCGCCGACGTAGCTGATCCTCGCGGCGCGCGCTCGCGCGTAGCCGACGTCGATCGTGCGCGTCGTGGAGAACGGCAGCGCCGACTTCGACACGTCGGTGCTCGACACGGACGCGAGCAGCGCCTCGGCACGTGGCCCCATCAGCGACAGGATCGAGAACGCGCTCGTCACGTCGACGAGCGACGCGTGCTCGCCGTCGCGTACATGGCGCTCGATCCAGGCGCGATCGCGGGTCGTCTGCGCCGTGCCGGTCAGGATGAAGAACTCGTCGCGTGCGAGCCGCGCCACGGTCACGTCGCTCTCGTAGCCGCCGCGTTCGTTGAGAAGCGCCGTGTAGACGATGCGTCCGACCGGCACGTCGATGCGGTTCGCGCAAAGTCGCTCGAGCACGGCGAGCGCATCGCGGCCTTTAAGCACGAATTTGGAGAACGACGTCTGGTCGAACACCACGACCTCTTCGCGGCACGCGCGCTGCTCGTCGAGCACGCAGGGAAGCCAGCCGGGCGCGTCGAATGTCGGCGGCGGCTCGCGGGCGCCCGCAGGCAGGAAATAGTTGGCGCGCTCCCAGTTGTTCTTCGTGCCGAAGACCGCGCCCTTGGCCTTCAGTCGATCGTAGAGCGGCGATCGGCGCAGCGGCCGCACGGACTGCAGTTCCTCGCGCGGCCAGCGCATCGCGTAATGCAGTCCCAGCGTCTCGACGGTGCGGTCGGCGAGATGACGGCGATTGACGTGCAGCGGGGAAAAACGCCGGATGTCGACGTCGAACGCATCGAATGGCGGCTCGCCGGCGACCAGCCATTCCGCCACCAGGCGGCCGGCTCCGCCGGCGTTCGCGATGCCGGCGGAGTTGAAGCCCGCGCAGACGAAGTAGCCGGCGAGCTCCGGCGCTTCGCCGAGCAGGAAGTTGCCGTCGAGCGTGAAGCTTTCCGGACCGTTCAGAAGCAGCTTGATCGGCGCCGTCTCGAGGCACGGCATTCGATGCAACGCGTTGCGCATCAGGACGTCGAACTGGTCCCAGTCTTCCGGCAGCAGCTGGAACTCGAAGCGTTCGGGGATGCGGTCGACGTTCCAGGGCTTGGCGACCGGCTCGAAACCGCCCATCACGACGCCGCCGACTTCCTCCTTGAAGTAGATGAAGCCGTCGGGATCGCGGACGACCGGCATGTCGGACGCGACACCCGCGATCGGTTGCGTGACGAGATAGAAATGCTCGGCCGACGCGAGCGGTACGGCGACGTCCGCGAGCGCGCCGAATTCGCGCGCCCACTGGCCCGCGCAATTGACGACGCATTCGCAACCGATCGTGCCCTCGGCATCGCCCGCGCGCCAGCGCAGCCCGTTGACGCGGCCGTTGTGCGCGTCGACGCCGTCGACCCTGACCCCTTCGAATATTCGGGCGCCCCGCATTCGTGCGCCCTTGGCGAGCGACTGCGTGAGGTCGGTGGGATTCGCCTTGCCGTCGCCCGGTATCCACACGGCGCCTTCGAGGTCGTCGCTGCGAAGAACCGGCAGCTTCGCGGCCACGTCGGCCGGCGAAAGCCATTCGAACTCGACGCCGAAGCTTCGCGCGCGCGCCATCTGGCGGCGCATCAGCTGCATCCGCTCGCGCGTCTTCGCGACGTTCACGCTGCCGCAGCGCTTCCATCCGGTCGCAAGCCCGGTCTCGGCTTCGAGCGACGCGTAGAGCTCGATGCCGTAGCGACTCATCCGCGTCGCGTTCCGCGTTGCGCGCATCTGGCCGACGAGGCCCGCCGCGTGCCATGTCGTGCCGCAGGTCAGGCGTCCCTGCTCGAGCAGCACGACGTCGTCGACGCCGAGCTTCGTCAGGTGATACGCGGTCGAGGCGCCGGCAATGCCGCCACCGACGACGACCACGCGGGCGTGCGAAGGAACGTTCATCGGCGGAGGATCGGCCAGGCCCTTCCTACAGCTTGAGCGCCGCGATGCCCACGGCGACGCTGGCGGCGCCCGCAAGCCGCATCGCGCCGAACCCCTCTTTCAGGAAGAGAGCGCCGATCAACGCCGCGAACAGCACCGACGTTTCGCGCAGCGCGGCGACGGCCGCGACCGGCGCGCGCGTCATCGCGAACAGCACGATGCCGTATGCGCCAAGGCTCGCGGCGCCGCCGAGCAGGCCGCGTCGCCAGGCGCGGGTCAGGTACGTCGCGGCCGCGCGGCGGCCGCGCCAGAGGATCCACCCGATGAACGGCAATCCTTCGATCGTGATGAGCCACGTGACGTACGCGATCGGGTTGCCGGACGCGCGCGCGCCGCTGCCGTCGACCAGCGTATAGGCGGCGATCACGCCGGCATTGGCGAACGCCCAGCCCGCGGCTGCGCGCGAATGACCCACGCGTCGCACGAACGCGATGCTGACGATCCCGGTGCAGATCAACAGAATGCCGAGCATTGCGTGCGCGCTCGGCAACTCGTGCAACAGGACGACGCCGAGCACGGCGACGATCAGCGGCGCGGTGCCTCGCATCAGCGGGTAGGCGAACGAGAGATCGCCGGTGCGATAGGCGTGCGCGAGCGTCACGTAGTACGCGAAATGGATAACGGTCGAGGCGGCGATGAATTTCCACGACGCAGGGTCCGGCGTCCCGACGAAGGGCAGCGCGAGAGCCCCCCAGATGCACGAGCCCGCGACGACGCTCGCGGTGTCGAGCATCGGCTCGCCCCCGGGCGCGGCCTTGAGCAACGCGTTCCAGGCGGCGTGCAGCAGGCCGGCGCCGAGAACCGCGAGCGTGATGCCGAGCGACAGCTCCTGCGGCATGCGTTACGCGTGCGCGCCGAGCCGGCGGACTTCAGGCGCGTGCAGTGGAGATCGGATGTCTGCCGCGGCGGCGCGCGACATCACGCGGTCTTCGGATTGCGCTTCTGCCAGGCGGTGCTCGCATTGTCGGCGACCGGCGTCGCGACCCGCTCGGCGGCCGGCGCGGCGGCGGCGCCTGCGTCGGTCTTGAGACGCGTGCGGGCGAGGACCCCCGCTTCCTCGAGGATCGGATACGCGATCGAGCAGATGTGCGAGTTGATCCGCCGCAGGTCGGAAATGAGGTCGAGGTGCAACGACGACGTCTCGATGCTGTCGACGGTGTTGCCGGCGAGCCGTCCGAGATGCGAGTTCGCGTAGGCGCGCTCGAGGTCGCGGAACAGCACCTTCTGGGCGAGAAGCTCCTGCGCATGCTTCAGGTCGCCGTTCAGGAACACCGACAGCCCGAGACGCAGGTTCGCGACGAGTCGCGCGTGCAGGTCGCAGATCTCCGCCATGCCGGCCTCGGAGAAGTTGCGGCCCTTGTCGATCTTCTTGTCCTCGAGGTCGCCGAGGATGCGCTCGATGATGTCGCCGACCTGCTCCATGTTGATCGCGAACGACACGACGTCGGCCCAGCGGCGGCCTTCGCGCGGCTCGAGCGCTTCACGCGGGATCTGCGCGAGGTAGAGCTTGACGGCGGTGTAGAGCTCGTCGACGACGTCGTCCATCTTGCGCAGCCGCTCGGCGAGCGTGCGGTCGTTCGTCGTCAGCACGGTGAGCATGCCGGCGAGCATCTGCTCGACCAC
>DATIEN010000127.1:0-12730 GCA_035455705.1 Casimicrobiaceae bacterium
GTGCACGTCGTCGAGTGGTACGGTCTCGTCCGAGCCATCCGCGCGCACCCGCACGGCGGTCTTGGGCGCCAGGTCGAGGAGCGCACGAATGGCGCCGGACGTCCGCTCGCGGGCACGGAGCTCGAGCACCTGGCCGAGCAGCACGAGAACGGTAATGACCGCGGCCGCCTCGAAATACACGGCGACTGCACCGTCCGCGATTCGGAACGCGGGCGGGAACAGTCCGGGGGCGAGCGTTGCGACGACGCTGTAGACCCAGGCGACGCCCGTTCCCAACGCAACGAGCGTGAACATGTTGAGGTTGCGGTTTCGCACGGACGCCCAGCCACGCACGAAGAAGGGCCAGCCGGCCCAGAGCACGACGGGCGTTCCGAACGACAGTTGCAGCCAGTTCGACATCTGCTGACCGACGAGGTGGTGGAGGTCGACCAGGTGACCACCCATCTCGAGCACCACTACGGGAAGCGTCAGGAGCAGGCCAATCCAGAACCGCCGGCTCATGTCGGCGAGTTCGGGACTCGGCCCGGACTCGGCCGTGACGACGACCGGCTCGAGCGCCATGCCGCAGATGGGGCAGAAGCCCGGTCCCATCTGCCGGATTTGCGGATGCATCGGGCAGGTGTACTCGACGTCGGTCCGGCCCTTGGTGGCCGGCGGCACCGCCGCCTTCCGCGAAGGAGGCGCTACATGATCGTGGTCATGATCGTGATCGTGGTCATGATCATGATGTTCATGCCGCGCGTCGCGACCGTTCATCGCTGCACTCCAGGTGATCTTGCAGCGCGAGCGCGCCCCGCGACCGTTATGACCCGGCGGCGTGAGCGTGCACGAATCGCGGCCCGGTCGGCCGCTCAGTCGACATAGCGGCCGAGACGGACCGCGGTCTCACCCTGCTTCGGGCGTCGCGCCGGCATGATCAGCACGCAGTCGTCGTACGGCGTGCGGATCTCGCGGTCGCCGTCGCGCGCGAGGAGCGTGCCGCAGTCGTTGATCGTCATCATGCCCCTGACCGGCATGGCGAAGTCGAATGCATTGCTGGCGATCGTCACGACGTCGGTGATCTCGATCACGCGTTGCGCGGCCGTCGTCGCGCCGTCGAGCAGCGCAGCCGCGAAGGCGGCGTCGACGAGGGCGAAGTGACGCAGGAGGCGCAGCGTGCACTGCCTCGCGACGCGGGGCGAACGTCGCTCCCAATGCTGGCCGCATTCGACGAGCAGCGCGCTGCGCCTGTCGCGCGGATCGTCGAATCCCGCGTAGTCGCGCAGCCGCTTTCCCGCGCGATGGCCTTCGTCCACGATGATGAACTCGGGCATGCCGAGGGCCCTGGCGAGCTCGACGCCCTTGCGATGGCGCCCGGCGAGCGCGAGGGCGGGGCAGGGGTCGGTCATCGAGTGCAGGTCGAGCAACACGTCGGTCGCGTCGTAGAACGGGCGCAGCGCGCGCGCACGCGCAAGCTCACGCGAGCGGCGCTCGCCGTCGAGCACTGACTCGTCCCAGATCCGGTTGAAATCCTCGTCGATGCAGCGCGCCGCGTACGGGTCGCTCGCGTCGAACGACTCGTAGGCCTCGGCATTGGCGAAGACGAGCGTCAGCGTGCCGCGCCGCGGGCGCACGCGCTCGCGCAACAGCCAGTCGACGGTGATCGCGCCGCACACTTCGTTGCCGTGCGTGAGCGCCTGCACGGTCACACTGGGTCCGCTCGCGGCGGCTTCGAAGCGCCAGACGTAAGGGACGCCGACGTTGCCGCTCGCCCAGCGTGAAATGTCGGGAAACGGGACGTCGATGCTCGGAGGCTCGCCGCCCGTCGCATCCGCGGGCGCCGCGTCGGCGACGCACGGTCCTCGCGCCTCGCGCTCGCCGCATCGCGCCGCGTGCGGAGCCGCGGATTCGCGCGCGCCTGCGCAGAACCCGTCCGCTTTCGCGCCTTCGACGGAGCGCGCGCCACTCATGCGATGCAGACGTGAGGCGCGAGCCGGCGCATGAACGCTTCGCAGCGCGCGAGCTGCGACAGCCGCACCCACTCGTTCGGCTGGTGCGCCTGCTCGATGTGCCCGGGACCGCAAATGACGGCGGGCATGGACGCGCCGTGGAACAGCGCCGCTTCGGTTCCGTACGAAACCTTGTGCATGACGTCCGAGCCGCTGCAGTCGTGCGCGAGGTCGAGCACGCCGTTCGCCGCGGCGTGGTCGAAGCCGGGCATTTCCGACAGAAGGTCGAACACGATGTACGTGTCGGGAGCGACCGCCTGCATCGCCGGGAGCAGTGAATCGGCGTAGGCGCGAAAATGGGCGAACAGCGCGTCCGGATCGTCCATCGGCAGGTGCCGGATCTCGAATTCGAACGTGCAGTCGCGCGGGACGATGTTGAGCGCGGTGCCGCCGCGGATCACGCCGACGTGCAGCGTCGTGAACGGTACGTCGTAATCCGGATCCTGCCGATGCGACTCGCGCAGCTCGCGGGCACGCTCGCCAAGCCACGCCACGAGCTCGCAGGCGATCTGCACGGCGTTGACGCCGCGCGGCGTCAGCGCGGAATGCGCCTCGTGGCCCCGCACGCGGCAGCGCCATGTCTTGCGCCCCTTGTTGGCGACGACGAGCTGCATGCCGGTCGGCTCGCCGACGATGCATCCCGTCGGCGCGATGCCGCGCGCACGCACGTCGGCGATCAACCTGCGCACGCCGATGCAGCCGATCTCCTCGTCGTACGACAGGGCGAAATGCAGCGGGCGCGCGAGGCCGCGGCGCACGAACTCGGGGACGAACGCAAGGCCGATCGCGCAGAAGCTCTTCATGTCGGCGACCCCGCGGCCGTGAAGGCGATCGCCGACGAGCGTTGCCTCGAACGGATCGGTGTCCCACGGCTGGCCGTCCACCGGAACGACGTCGGTGTGGCCGGACAGCACGATGCCCCGCTCGGTCGCGTTGCCGTCGCGCGCGGGCAGTGTGGCGAACAGGTTCGCCTTGCGGCGCTCGTCGTCGAACGTGAGCGAGGTGAGGGCGCCGAATCCCTCGAGGTAGCGACGCGCCCATTCGATGAGCTCGAGATTCGAGTCGCGGCTCACCGTCGGAAACGCGACGAGGCGCCGGATCATCTCGTAGCCGACGAGATCGTCCGGTCGCACCTGGTCGGTGTCACGCGCGATGGCGTGTTCGGGCCCGTTCATCGTGAATCGATCGCCGTTTTCGCGAAGAGCCAGCATAGCACTGCGGCGTCGCGCCACGCTCGCCGCGCTCCGGCGGTCTGGGGCGCCGCATGCCACGATGCGAACCTGCGCGGCGCATCCGCATCCAAGCTCGACATCCCGCGAAAGGGCACGCGATGAAGGCATCCCGACTGGCAGCGCAGCTTCGGCTGTTTGCAATCGTGCCGGCGCTGGCGACGTGGAATGCACTCGCGCAATCGCTGCCGCTCGAGCGCATCCACCTGCCGCCCGGTTTCACGATCGAGCTGCTCGCCCGCGTCCCCGGCGCCCGCGAGATGGCGTTCGGCGCCAACGGCACGCTGTTCGTCGGTTCGACGCGGGGCGACGTCTACGCGGTCACGTACGACGCAAACGGCGGGCATGCGACGGTGCGCACGATCGCTTCCGGCCTGCGGCAGCCGGTCGGCGTCGCGTTCCGGGACGGCACCCTCTACGTCTCCGCGGTGAGCCGCATCCTGCGCCTGCCCGACATCGAGTCGCATCTCGATCGCCCGCCGCAACCGCTCGTCGTTTCCGACCGCTTCCCCACCGATGGACACCACGGCTGGAAATTCATTGCATTCGGCCCGGACGGAAAGCTCTACGTCCCGGTCGGCGCGCCGTGCAACATCTGCGAGCCCGATCGCGACCGCTACGCGAACATCATGCGGATGAACGCGGACGGATCGAACCTCGAGGTGTATGCGCGCGGCATTCGCAACACGGTGGGGTTCGACTGGGATCCGGGCACCGGCGCACTATGGTTCACCAACAACGGGCGCGACAACATGGGCGACGACATTCCGCCCGACACGCTGAACGTCGCGGCGAAGCCCGGGCTCGATTTCGGCTATCCCTACTGTCATGCCGGGACGATTGCCGACCCCGAGTTCGGCCGCAAGCGGCCGTGCGGCGAGTTCGCGAAGACGGCGCAGCCGCTCGGCGCGCACGTCGCCTCGCTCGGGATGCGCTTCTACACGGGCACGCAGTTTCCACCGCCGTATCGCGGCCAGATCTTCATCGCCGAGCACGGGTCGTGGAACCGGAGCGCCAAGGTCGGCTACCGGGTGACGCTGGTCAGGCTCGACGCGAACCGCAAGCCGGTGTCTTACGAGCCGTTCGCGGAGGGGTGGCTCGAGGGCCAGCAGGCCTCCGGCCGGCCGGCCGACGTGGCCGTCGCACCCGATGGATCGCTGCTGATCGCCGACGATGCCGCCGGCGCCGTCTATCGGGTGCGTTATCGCGGCTGAGCCGCGACGTGCGGATACCGGCTACCAGTGGCGATAGTAGACCGGACGGCCCACGACGTGACGATGCACGTACGGCGCGCGATAGACGACGCGCGGCCCGTAATAGACGACGCTCGGCCGCGTATACACGACCGGGGGCGCCACATAGAGCGGCGCGGGAGCCGGCGCGACGTAGACCGGCGCGGGCGCGACATACGGCGCGCCGACGACGAAGCCGGGCAATCCGATGGACAGGCTGAAGCCCCCGTGCGCCTGTGCCGCGGGCGCGGCGAGAACGGCGCCCCCGGCGAGTGCGCCGGCGATGGCGAGTTGCGTGGTGCGACGTAGCATCGTGGAACCTCCTGATTGATGCAAAATGTGACCTGCGCGCACGGCCGCGGTTCTATCGCGGCCCTACGCAAGATCAACGTCGATCTTGGGCCCCGCGTTGACCTTATCAACGGGCGTAGCGATTTGTTACGCCCGCGCCGCGGGCCGTTGAACGGTCATTCGAAGCCGATCGCATGAACGCTCCCGAACGTCGCTGGCCCGCGGCCGGCATCGCGCCGCAACATTTCATCGCCAATCGCTTCGTCGCGCCGAGCGACGGGCGCACGCTGCCGATGATCGATCCTTCCGACGGTGCGCCGTTCGCCGCCATCGCGCGCGGGAACGACGCGGACGTCGATGCCGCCGTGGAGGCCGCGGAGCGCGCCCGAGACGGCGCCTGGGGCAGGCTCGCGCCGGCCGAGCGCGGTCGACGCCTGTCTGCGCTGTCGCGCGCCATCGCCGATCGTGCCGAGACGCTCGCGCTGATCGAGGCGCGCGACTGCGGCAAGCCGCTTGCGCAGGCGCGCGCGGACGTGGCGGCTTGCGCACGCTACTTCGAGTTCTATGCCGGCGCGCCGGACAAGCTGCACGGCACGACGATTCCGTACACCGACGGCTACGCGGTGCTCACGTGGCGGGAGCCGCACGGCGTCACCGGTCACGTGATCCCGTGGAACTATCCGCTGCAGATCTTCGGCCGCTCGGTCGGTGCGGCGCTCGCCGCGGGCAACGCCTGCGTCGTCAAGCCGGCCGAGGACGCGTGCCTGTCGCTGCTGCGCGTCGCCGAGTTGGCCGCTGCATCGGGATTGCCCGAGGGCGCGCTCAACGTCGTCACGGGCCTCGGCGCGGAGGCGGGCGCCGCACTCGTTGCGCATCGCGGCGTCGCGCACGTTTCGTTCACGGGGTCGCCCGCGACCGGCGCGGCGGTTGCGGCCGCAGCCGCGCAGCGCCATTGTCCGGTCACGCTCGAGCTCGGCGGCAAGTCGCCGCAGATCGTCTTCGCAGACGCCGATCTCGACGCCGCTGTGCCGGCGATCGTCAACGCCATCGTGCAGAACGCCGGACAGACGTGCAGCGCGGGCTCGCGGCTGCTCGTCGAGCGCGCGATCTACGAGCCGCTGCTCGCGCGCCTTGGCGACCGTTTCCGTGCGCTGGTCGCCGCACCGGCGTTGTCCGATCGCGATTGCGGACCCCTGATCCGCGCGTCGCAACTGTCGCGCGTGCGCGGCTTCCTCGACGATGCGAGGCGGAGCGGTATCGCGATCGTCGCCACCGGCCGCGTCGCCGACGACGCGCCGGCAGGTGGCTACTATGTCGCACCGACGCTGCTGCGCGACGTGCCGCGCGAGCATCGACTCGCATGCGACGAAGTGTTCGGGCCGGTGCTCGCAGCCATGCCCTTCGACGACGAAGCGCAGGCGATCGCCCTCGCCAACGCCACCGACTACGGGCTGGTCGCCGGCGTGTGGACGCGCGACGGCGGGCGGCAGCTTCGCGTGGCCCGTGCCGTGCGCAGCGGACAGGTGTTCGTGAACAACTACGGCGCGGGCGGCGGCGTCGAGCTGCCGTTCGGCGGCGTCAAGCATTCGGGCTACGGCCGCGAAAAGGGCTTCGAGGCGCTCTACGCGTTCACGACGCTGAAGACGATCGTACTGCGCCATGGCTGATGCCGCCACCGCCCGGCCGTTCTCGATCGTCGCGCTCGCGGGCAAGCTCGCCGGCCGCGCGATCGTCTACGCGCTCTTTCCGGTCGTGCTGTCGCAGGCTTTCGCGCTGCGCCGGCACGCATTGACCCTCGTCCCGGCCGCCGGTCCTTCGGCGGGAAGGGTCGGGCGCGGCGAGCCGCTGCATTTCCTCGCGATCGGCGACTCCATCGTGGCGGGCGTCGGCGCGCGCCGCGTCGAGCGGTCGACGGTCGTCCACGTCGCACGCTTCATGGCGGGCCGGCTTGCGCGGGAGATCAACTGGCATACCGCCGGCATCATCGGCGCCGGCGCGCGGCGCGTGCGTCGCGATGCGCTCGCGCAGCTGCCGCAGCGGCCGTTCGACGTGATCATGCTGTCGGTCGGCGTCAACGACGTTTTGAAGCTCGAGCGCAGCGGACGCTTCCGTCGCCAGCTCCTGAAGCTCATCCATGAGCTGCGCCGGCATTCGCCGCAGGCGATCATCGGTTACGTCGGCCTGCCGCCGCTCGAAGCGTTCCCGAAGCTCAAGCGGCCGCTGCGCTGGATCGTCGGCCGTCGCGTCCGCCGCTTCGATGCGCTCGCGCGGGAAACCGTGATGCGCGTGCCGAACGCGCTGCACATCCCGGTTCGCGTCGCACCGCGGCCGCATCTGTTCAGCGAGGATGGCTTGCATCCGGCCGAGCCGGGACAGCGCCGCCTCGCGAAGATCATTGCCGACGCGCTGACGCCGCACGTCGCTCGTTCCGCGGCCGGGCCGATCCGGGCCGATCGCGTGCGTTTCCATTCGCAGGAACCCGTCGCATGAGACTCGAGAACAGGATCGCGATCGTCACCGGCGCCGGCTCCGGCTTCGGCGCCGGCATCGCGACGCGCTTCGCAACGGAAGGCGCCCGCGTCGTCGTCAACGATCTTCGACGCGACGCGGCGGAGGACACCGCGAACGCAATCGCGCGCCGGGGCGGCCGCGCGGTCGCGTGCAGCGGTGACGTGTCGAGCGACGGCGACGTCGCACGCCTCGTCGCGACGGCGATCGACGCCTTCGGCGGCCTCGACGTAGTCGTGAACAATGCCGGCACCACGCATCGCAACCAGCCGATGCTCGACGTTCCCGAGGCGACGTTCGACCGGATCTACCAGGTGAACGTGAAGAGCCTGTACCTCACGGCGAAGCACGCGGTGCCGCACTTCCGGCGTCAGAAGCGCGGCGCGTTCGTCACCATTGCTTCGACGGCGGGCGTGCGCCCGCGCCCGGGGCTCACCTGGTACAACGGCAGCAAGGGCGCGGCGATCGTCACGTCGCGGTCGATGGCCGCCGAACTCGCGCCGGACAACATCCGCGTCAACGTCATCAATCCGGTTGCCGGCGAAACGGGAATGCTCGCCGACTTCATGGGCGAGGACACGCCGCAGCGGCGTGCGCAGTTCATCGCGACGATCCCTCTCGGGCGGCTGTCGCAGCCGTCCGACATCGCGACGGCAGCCGTGTTCTTCGCCTCCGACGAGTCGGCGTTCATCACCGGCGCGTGCCTCGAGGTGGATGGCGGACGCTGCATCTGAGCGGCCGCGTCGCAAGGCGGCCCCGCAGAGCGGCTGTCGCGCCGCCGAAAGAAACCGCTACTCGACGATGCGCCGCGCGCGCAGGTCGGCGATCATCGACGGCTCGTAACCCAGGTCGCGCAACACCGCGTCGGTGTGCTCGCCGAGTTTCGGACCGCCGCCGTCGAAGCCGCCCGGCGTTCGCGACAGCTTCGGCACGACGCCGGGTACCGAGAGGCGCGAACCGTCGCGAAGCTCGATCTCACGGATCATCTCGCGCGCCTTGTACTGCGCATCGGCGACGATGTCGGCGATCGTGCAGATCCTGGAAGCCGGAACGTCGGCGGCCTGCATCGCGGCGACGACATCGTCCGGCTGGCGCTGCCGCGTCCACTGCTCGATTTCACCGTCGAGCCATTGCTGGCGCGCCGCGCGGCCGTCGTTGTGCGCGAGCGAGGCGTCGGATGCGAGATCGTCGCGGCCCATCGCGCGGCAGAGGCGCTGGAATATCGAGTCGCCGTTGGCGGCAATCAGCACGAAGCTGCCGTCCGCGCAGCGGTACGCCGACGTCGGCGCGATGCCGGGCAGTATTGAGCCCGTGCGCTCGCGAACGACGCCGAAGCGATCGAACTCCGGAAGCATCGATTCCATCACCGAGAACACGGACTCGTAGAGCGCGACGTCGACGACCTGGCCGCGGCCGCTGCCCGCGCGTGCATGCAGCGCCATCATCGCGCCGATGACGCCGTAGAGCGCCGAGAGCGTGTCGCCGATCGACACGCCGACGCGCGACGGCGGACGATCCGGGGTCCCGGTCACGTAGCGCAGTCCGCCGAGCGCCTCGCCGATCACGCCGAAGCCCGGCCGCTCGCGATACGGGCCGGTTTGTCCGTAGCCCGAGATGCGCACCATGACGAGTCCCGGGTTTTCCTTCGCGAGCGACTCGTAAGAAAGGTTCCAGCTCTCGAGCGTGCCGGGCCGGAAGTTCTCGACGAGGATGTCGGCGCGCAGCGCAAGCGCGCGGGCGATCGCCTGGCCGTCCGGCGTGCGCAGGTCGACCGCGATCGACCGCTTGTTGCGGGACTGCACGTGCCACCACAGCGACGTGCCGTTCTCGATGTAGCGCCATTTGCGCAACGGGTCGCCGGTGCGCGGGGGTTCGATCTTTACGACGTCGGCGCCGAACTCGCCGAAGATTTTCGCGCAGAAGGGGCCTGCGATCAGCGCGCCCATCTCGAGCACGCGGACGCCAGCGAGCGGACGATTAGGCGTCGCGGAAGCAGTCATCGGCGGGTCAATCGATGCACTTGCGGTGAACGCCGATTATACGTGCGCGCCTCGAACGACGCCCGCCACGCGAGGCGTGCGAGAATCGCGAGCCCTGCAACGACGCAACCGATGCTCGACACCTTCGATCGGCACCTGCGCGCCGTCAACCGTGCGCTCGTCATCGCGCTGCTCGCCGCGATGGCGATGATGGTGTTCGCGAACGTGGCGCTGCGCTTCCTGACCGACCATTCGATCCTGTGGGTCGAGGAGGCGTCGCGCTACGCGATGGTCTGGCTCACGTTCGTCGGCGCGGGCCCGGTGCTTCGCTACGGCGGCCACATCGGCATCGACACGCTGGAGCAGGCGCTGCCGCGCGCGGCACTGGCGATTCGTGCGACGATCGTCGTGCTGCTCGCAGGCTTCCTGTGCGTGATGATCGTCGTCGGCATCCGCTATGCGATCCTCACGTGGTCGCAGACGACGCCGGTGCTCGAGTGGCCGATCGGCGCCGTCTATCTCGCGATGCCGATCGGGTCCGCGCTGATGCTGATGCATCTCGGGTTGATGGCGCGCGGCTACGTCGCCCGCCGCGAAGTTCTCGGCGACGGCGAGTTCGATGCCGACGCAGCGAAGCTCTGAGCGGCGCGAGGGCGGATGGTCACCGTTCTCTTCGTCGCCTGCGTGCTGCTGCTCGCGCTCGGCGTGCCCGTCGCCTTCGCGCTCGGCTCCGCCGCGCTCGCGGCGATGCTGTGGCAGCACGTGCCGCTGGTCGCGCTGCCGAAGTATCTCTTCTCCGGCATGGACCTCTTCGCGCTCGAGGCGGTGCCGTTCTTCATCCTGACCGCCGAGTTGATGACGGGTGGCGAGCTCTCCGCGGTGCTGTTGCGCTTCGCGTCGCAGTTCGTCGGCCGCTTCCGCGGCGGGCTCGGGCACACGAACATCCTCACCCTCACGTTCTTCTCGGGAATCTCGGGATCGGCGCTCGCCGATGCGGCCGGGCCGGGCGCGCTGATGATCCGGATGATGCGCGACGACGGCTACGACGCCGCCTACGCGGCGGCGCTCACGTCGGCGACGTCGATCCTCGGGCCGATCATTCCCCCATCGATCAGCGTGATCATCTACGCGCTCGCCTACCCGGACGTGAATCTCGTGGGACTGCTGATCGCCGGCGTCGTCCCCGGCATCCTGATCGCGGCCGCCATGGCGGTTATCAACCACGTGACGTCGGTGCGACGCAACTACCGCGGCGCGGCGGAACGGCCGACGTGGCGCGATTACCTGCGCAACACGTGGCGCGCGCTGCCGGCGCTCGTGCTGCCGGTGCTCATCCTCGGCGGCATCGCTTCGGGCGCGTTCACGCCGACCGAGGCTTCGGTGGTCGCGGTGTTCTACGCGCTCTTCGCGGGCCGCGTGATCTACCGGACGCTCTCGTGGCGGATGCTGCCGACGATCCTCGCGCGCTCGGCGCTGATGACCGCCTCGGTGCTGCTGATCGTCGGCATGTCGGCGGCGTTCGCGTGGGTGCTCACGGTGTCGCGCGTGCCGCAGAACCTGACCGACTGGATCGTCGGCCTGCAGCTGTCGCCGCTCGCGTTCCTGTTCGCGGTCAACGTGCTGCTGCTCGCGTTCGGCATCTTCATCGAGCCACTGCCGGGCATCGTCGTGCTCGTGCCGATCCTGGCGCCGATTGCGCACGCGCTCGGCATCGACGACCTGCAGTTCGGCATCGTCGTGATCGTCAACCTCACGATGGGAATGATCACGCCGCCGGTCGGCGGCCTGCTGTTCGTGACGTCGATCGTCGCGCGCGTGCCGCTCGCACGCCTGGTCGGCGAGCTGTGGCCGTTCCTGTGGGCCCAGCTCGGGGTGCTCGTGCTGCTGTCGCTGTTTCCCGTGCTGTCGTCGGGCCTGCCGAACCTGTTCGGCTATCGCTGAGTCATGACGGCGGACGGGCCGCGTCCCGCTCCGAGACGCGCACGATCAATGGGCAAGGCGGCGTCCCGATCCGCGGCAGCATGAGACGGGGCGCGGATTCTTGTCACGCGCCAGCAGCGCGTGTGCGAGGCAGCGGGCGATTCGAGGCACGGGCGACTGGAAATGATCGCCGTCACGGCGCTGCCCGGCTCAACCGGAATCACGGCGCCTTGTAGTTGCGGATCCGGTCGATGTTCTCCTGCCCGAACTTCTTCCCGAACTCGGCGAACGTCGGCCCGAGCGCCTGCTGGAATTTTGCCTCGTCCGGATGCTCGACGATCTGCATGCCCTTGGCGCGAAGGTCCGCGACGGCCTTCTGCTCGTCGTCGTCGATCCGCGCGCGATTCACCTTCACCGCCTCGACGGCCGCGGCGTGGAACGCTTCCTTGTCGGCCGGCGAGAGCTGGTCCCACTTCGCCTTGCTCATCAGGATAAGCGCCGGCGAATAGACGTGTCGCGTCAGCGTCAGGTACTTCTGCACCTGGTCGAGCTTCGCCGCCTCGATCACCGACAGCGGATTCTCCTGCCCGTCGACCGTGCCCTGCTGCAGCGCCGTGTAGACCTCGGTGAACGCCATCGGCGTAGGAATGATCCCGAACGCCCTGTAGGCCTGGATGTGGATCGGGTTCTCCATCGTCCGCATCTTCAGGCCCTTCAGGTCCTCGGGCGACTTGACCGGATGCTTGCTGTTCGTCATGTTGCGAAAGCCGTTCTCGCCCCAGGCGAGCGCCTCGATGCCCTTCGGCTCGAATTTCTTCAGCATGTCCTGTCCGATCGGTCCGTCGAGCACGGCGCGCGCGTGCGCGTAGTCGCGGAACAGGAACGGGATGTCGAGGATCGCAATCTCGGGCACGAAGTTCGGCACGGGACCCGTCGACGTCATCGTCAGGTCCAGCGTACCGAGTTGCAGCGCCTCGATCGACTCGCGCTCGGCGCCGAGCGCACCCGAATAGAAGTTCTGGATCTTGTAGCGGCCGTTCGTCCGCTTCTCGACCTCGCGCGCGAACGTGTCGATCGCGACGCCGTAGTGCGAATTCTGCGCGAGCGAGATGTTCATCTTGAGCGCCGTCTGCGCCAGAGCAGGCGAGGCGGCGAACGGAACGAGCGCCAGAAGGGTGGCGAGCAGGAATCGGACGGGATGCATCGCAATTTCTCCGAAGGGACAGCCGAGCCGGCCGGCATGCCGGCTTGCGCGTGGGGGGCCGATTCTAGCAAGGCGTCGCGTTCGAGTCCGGGCCGCCCCGACAGCGGACAGATGGACGCCGCAACGCCCCGCTGCAAGAGCACCGCTTCCGGGCCAGGGCTCATGCGCCCGCTGTGAAATAATCGGCAATGGACGGCCTAGAGCGCCGCCCACGCTCCCGATGCTCGATCCCTCGTTCACGACGGCGCTCGCCGCCATCGTTCCGCCACCCGCGCTGCTGACGGCGGCCGAGGACACGCGTCCGTATGAATGCGACGGCCTGACGCTCTACCGGGAGCAGCCAGCCGCCGTCGTGCTCCCGGACAACGAGGCGCAGGTC
>DATIEN010000128.1:0-6886 GCA_035455705.1 Casimicrobiaceae bacterium
GGCCTTACCCGGGGCACCGGATCGCGCTCCTCGACGACGACGGGAACGAGGTGCCGCGCGGCGAGCTTGGCGATGTCGCGATTCATCGCATCGCGCCGGACGGCACGCCGGACCCCATCTTCTTCCTCGAATATTTCGGCAATCCCGAGGCGACGCGCAAGAAGTACAGCGGCGACTGGTGCCGCACCGGCGACGTCGCGGTCTGCGACGAGGACGGTTATCTGTGGTACCAGGGCCGCGCCGACGACATGTTCAAGGCGGCCGGTTACCGCATCGGTCCGTCCGAGATCGAAAACTGCCTCGTGCGGCATCCGGCGGTCGTCAATGCGGCCGTCGTGCCGTCGCCCGACAAGGTACGTGGCAATGTCGTCAAGGCGTTCATCGTCCTCGCGTCCGGTTACGCGCCGTCGCCGGCGCTCGAAGCCGACCTCGCGCAGCACGTGCGCGCGCATCTCGCGCCGTATGAATATCCCAAGGAGATCGAGTTCGTCGACGCACTGCCGATGACGACGACCGGCAAGGTGCAACGCAAGGTGCTGCGCGAGCGCGAGGCGCAGCGCAAGCGCCAAGCGTGACTCGGCGGGGACAGCGACGGGTTCCGCGAAACGAGCGGCCGTCGCATCGCCGGTCGAAGTGCGCGTGCATCGCGACCCATAGAACCGCAGGCACCACCGAGGGCAGCATCAGCGAGCCGAACTGGAACGCGAATGCGATCGCCTCGCGCTGCCACGGCGCAAAGCCCGTCTGCGACGCGATCGCCGGACCGCCGGTGATCGCGACGTTCTTCAGGAAATCGGCGAGCGCGCCGAACGCGACGACGGGCGTCAACGCGGCGTAGCCGATCGCGAGCCGTCGCGGCCAGCGCGCGGTGCGCGCGGCGAGCGCGAGCGCGGCGAAGAGCGGCATTCCGAACGCGTAGGCGCGCAGGTTCACGTCGACGGTGACGAGACCGTTAGTAGCCGCGACACCGGCACCCAGCGTGGTGACGAACGTCGCCATCGCGCCCGCCTGCTCGACCGCACGCAACAGGTCGCCGAAGCCTGCATGCGCGACCGCGCGCACGATCAGCACGGCGGGCCACAGCAGGATCGGCGCCGCGAAATACCAGACGGCGAATGCGAGCGGCAGATATGCGAGCGTGCGGAGAACGAAGCGCGTCACGCGTGAGCGAGCGGCGGGGACGACCCGCGCTCGGCCGGCACGAGCCGTACCCACAGCACCCAGACGATCAGCACGTCGAGCATGATGAGCGCCTGCCAGACGTACAGGTGCGCCCATTCGAAGATGTCGCGATCGTAGCGGCCGAGATAGAAGAGGCTGACGACGCGCAACACGTTCAACACCTGGACCGCCACGACGCCGGCGACGATGCCGCGCACGCGATGCGGCCACGGCGCAGGAAACGCGACGATCGCGGCGACGAGCACGAGCGTCGCCTCGACCCCGTTGCATCCGGCCTCGATCGACACCGCGAACGGGCTCGTCGACGATGCGATCACGTTGCCGTTCGTCGTGATCGTCGCGTCGAACCCGCGCATCAGCGCCGCCGACGCCGACGCGACCGCGTCCGTCCACGGCATCACGAAATGCGCCTGCGCGAACGGCGTCAGCTCGCATGCGAACGCGAGCGCGAGCAACGCGACGAACACGACGAGGAAACGGCGCATGGCGGCCGATTCTAGCGTGCGAGCCGCCCGTCGCGTTCAGGCGCGCGCGAGCGGCGGGCTCTGCGCGAAGTAGCGGTGGATGCCGTCGGCGATCGATTCGGCGAAACGCTGCTGATCGCGCGGGTTGCGAAGCTTGCGCTCCTCGTCGGGATTGGAGATGAAGGCCGTCTCGACCAGGATCGACGGAATGTCGGGCGCCTTCAACACGGCGAAGCCCGCCTGCTCGACGATGCCCCGGTGCAGCGGATTGTGCGTGCCGATTCCTGCGAGCACGTCCTTTCCGACCTTCAGGCTGTCGTTGATCTGAGCGGCCTGCGACAGGTCGAGCAACGTGCGCGCGAGCACGGGGTCCCTTCGGTCCAGGTCGACGCCGCCGATCAGGTCGGCGGAATTCTCCTTCTGCGCGAGCCAGCGTGCGGCGGCGCTCGTCGCACCGTGCTCGGAAAGCGCGAACACCGACGAGCCGCGCGCGGATGGATCGCGAAACGCGTCGGCGTGGATCGACACGAAGAGGTCGGCCTGCACGCGGCGCGCCCTGCGCACGCGCTCGGCGAGCGGAACGTAGTAGTCGTCGCTGCGCGTCAGCATGACGCGCATGTTGCGGTCGCTCCCGAGCACGCGCGACAGCTTGCGGCCGATGGCGAGGACCACCGTCTTCTCGTACGTGCCGAGGCGACCGATCGCGCCCGGATCCTCGCCCCCGTGGCCCGGATCGAGCGCCACCGTGATGCGGCGCGAGGGCGCCGTTCGCGGGCCGCGCGTCGGCGGCTCCTGCGCCGGCGCCTCGGGATTCGCCCTCGGTGGCGCGACCCGCGCGGCGTCCAGGCCCTCGGACTGCAGGAATGCAAGCAGCGGATCGACCGGCTGCAGCGGATGGAGGTCGAGGACGAGGCGATTTCCGAACTCGGCGACCGGCTTCAGCGCGAACACCTGCGCGCGCACCTCGGTCTTCAGGTCGATCACGACGCGCAGGAAGCCTTCCGACGGGCTGCCGATCCTGATCGCGGCAATGTACGGATCGCTGCGCTGCACGAGAGCCGGCAGCTGGTCGAGCTCGCGCGAGGGCACGATGCGCGCAAGATCGAGCACGACGCGGTCGGGGTCGCGCAAGACGACGAGCTGATGCTCGATCGGCGACGCCGATTCGAAGATGACGCGCGTGTATTCCTGGGCCGGCCACAGCCGTGCCGACGCGATGCGCGACGCATCCGCCCATGCGGTGGGCAGCGCGCATTGCGCCGCCGGCAGCAGAATCCAACTCAACGCGCGGCGACGTGCAAGCGACACGCGCGTCAGCCGCTCGCTCGTGCGCGAAGCATCGTCAGGCATCGCTCGCCTTGCTCGGTACAGCTTCGCGCGTCCAGGCCGCGGCCGCCATCGGATGCATACGCCAGCGATAATGCGAGGTCCGGGACCGGCAGAAGGTCGCCCACGCGTTCCGGCCATTCCACGACGCAGACGGCGTCGTCGCGGAAGTAGTCGGCCATCCCGGCGGACTCCCATTCATCGGGACTCATGAAGCGATAAAAATCAAAGTGATAAAAGTATAAGCTCGAGATCGGATAATGCTCAACCAGCGAGTACGTCGGGCTCTTGACCGGCCCCTCCACGCCGCAGGCGCGCAACAGGCCGCGGACGAGCGTCGTCTTGCCGCTGCCGAGATCGCCCTGCAGCGTCACGACCATCCCTCCTCGCAGGCAGGGCGCAAGCGCCGCGCCGGCGCGCGTCGTCGCCTGCGCGTCGGGCAGATGGAGGCTCAGCGTTGACATCGGATCGGGACTACGCGGCGCTGGCGGCGCAGATCGCGCAATGGGGCCGAGAGCTCGGCTTCGATGCGATCGGCGTGTCGGACGGGGATCTGGCGGCCGAGGAGGTGCGGCTCCTGAACTGGCTCGCGCTCGGGCGCCATGGCGAGATGGATTATATGGCTCGCCATGGTACGCGCCGCACGCGTCCGGCCGAACTCGTCCCGGGCACGATTCGCGTGATCACCGCCCGGCTCGATTACTGGCCGGCACAGGCGGAGCCGGCGCGCGACGTCCTCGCGGACCCCCGCCGCGGCTACGTCGCGCGCTACGCGCTCGGCCGCGACTACCACAAGGTGCTGCGCCGGCGTCTCGCGGATCTCGCACGAAGGATCGAGGACGCCGTCGGTCCCTTCGGCCACCGGGTGTTCACCGACAGCGCACCCGTGCTCGAGGTCGCGCTCGCTGCGAAATCAGGGCTCGGCTGGCGTGGCAAGCACACGCTGCTGCTGTCACGCGACGCCGGCTCGTACTTCTTCCTGGGCGAGATCTACACGAACCTGCCGCTGCCGCCGACACCGGCCGCGACCGCTCACTGCGGGACGTGCACGGCGTGCATCGCCGCATGTCCGAGCGGCGCCATCGTCGCGCCCTACGAGCTCGATGCGAGGCGCTGCATCTCGTACCTGACGATCGAGCTTGCGGGCAGCATCCCCGAGCCGCTGCGGCCTCTCATCGGCAACCGGGTCTACGGCTGCGACGATTGCCAGCTCGCCTGTCCGTGGAACCGCTATGCGGTGCCGACGACCACGCGCGACTTCGCCGCGGTGCGCCATGGCCTCGACGGCGCGCAACTGACGACGCTCTTCGCGTGGACCGAAGACGAGTTCGAGCGCAATACCGAAGGCAGCGCGATTCGGCGCATCGGATACGAACGCTGGTCGCGCAACGTCGCCGTCGCACTCGGCAACGCCCCGCGCGACGCCGCGATCGCCGCGGCACTCGAAAGGCGCGCCGACGATGCGTCGCCGCTCGTGCGCGAGCACGTCGCGTGGGCGCTCGCGCGGCAACGCAAACGCGTACCGGGCTAGCAGGCGCCGGCACCACGCGGGCGATTGTGCGCCCGCCCGGTCGCCTGCTTCCTTAGCGCACCCGGCTGGGCCGGCTACTTCTTCATCGCGTCGTGACCCATGCCGTCCTTCATGGCGTCCTTCTTCATCGCCCCGGGCGCGCAGTCCTTGCCGCCCGCGTCCTTCTTCATCGTGTCCTTGGCCATGCCGTCGGCAGCCATCCCATCCTTCTTCATCCCGTCGTTCGCCGCCGCCATCTTGTTGCTGCCCATCTTGTCGTTCGCCGCGCCGGCGTCCGCGCAGTCGCCCGCCATCGCGTCCTTCTTCATCGAATGAGCGTCCTTGCCAATCGAGTCCTTCTTCATGTCGTCCATCGCGGACGCCATGCCGAATTGCATCATCAAGCCGACCGACAGGACGGCGGCAGCGAGCCTGCTCGTGTTGCGCATGGTTTTTCTCCTCGGGTCTGAAAGGATTGGCGGTCGCGCGCGACAACTCGAAAACGATGCGCGGCCGTACGCTTCGTAGTTCGTCCTGCGGCCGGCGGCGGTTACAGCGACGTTGAAAATCGCGGCCGCGCATTGGACACCCGGAACCCCGCTGTAACCGAACGAGCGCATGCTCCGAACTTCGAGGAAGCCGGCATACGACGCGCGCGAAGCGCGTCTGCGCGCGCTGATGGTCGCCGCGCTCGCCGGCGATGCCGTCGCCTATCGCACGTTCCTGCGCGAGCTCGCCGCTCACTTGCGGCGCTTCCTCGGCGGGCGCCTGCATGGGCGGCCCGACGACGTCGAGGACCTGGTCCAGGAGTGCCTGATCGCCGTGCACGACAAGCGCCACACGTATGACACCGCGCAGCCGCTGACGCCGTGGATCCACGCGATCGCCTGCTACAAGCTCGCCGACCACCTGCGCCGCGGCGCGACCGCCAATACCGTGCACGCCGATTTCGACGACGAGCCCGATCTGCGCCCGTGGAACGGACCGGATGCCGCCGACGCGAAACACGATCTCGCGACGCTTCTCGCGCGGCTTCCCGATCGGCAGCGCCTCCCGATCCTGCACGTGAAGCTCGAAGGACTGTCGGTCGCCGAGGCAGCCGGCATCACCGGCATGTCGGCGTCGGCCATCAAGATCGGCATCCACCGCGGCCTGAAGGCGCTCGCCGCGATGATCGGTCGGCGCGCATGACGACCGACGCGCTGATCGACGCGCTCGCCGCGAGAGCCCGCGCGGGGCCGGCGCGGTCCGTTCGCCTCCGCTATGCGGCGGCTCTCGGCGCAGGCGTCGCCGTCACGGCGATCGTCACGTTATCGACGCTCGGTCCGCGCCACGATTTCGGGCGCGCGATCGAGCTGCTGACGTTCTGGGTCAAGTTCGCGTTCGTCGCCTCGCTCGCGATCCTCGGCGCATTCGCCGCGTTTCGTGCGGGCCTTCCCGGCAGGCGGGTGTCGGCGCTCGCAAGCGCCATCGTCGCCGTGCTCGGCGGGATCTGGATCCTGGCCGCTTGGGCGCTCGTGGAAAGCGCGCCGGCGGACCGCGCAGCGCTGCTGCTCGGCGATACGTGGAGGACCTGTCCATGGCTCGTCGCCGGCCTGTCGATCCCGGTGTTCGTCGCACTCGCGTGGGCGATCCGGCGGATGGCGCCGACGCATCTGCGCCGCGCCGGCGCCCTCGCCGGCTTCGCGTCGGGGGCTAGCGCCGCGCTCGTCTACGCGCTGCACTGTCCCGAGCTCGCCGCGCCGTTCATCGGCACGTGGTACGTGCTCGGCATGGTGATCCCCACGCTCGCCGGCGCCCTGCTCGGCCCTCGCCTGTTCCGCTGGTAGCAGCGTCTCGTTTCGCGCGACGCGCCGACCATCGCTTCCCCCGCGACGACCCGCTCGAACGATCGCTCTTTCGAGTCAGGTCCTGTTCGTAACTCCGCTTGCCGACCACCTGCGCAGCATGGCGGCGAACCGCGCCTCGTCGTAGCTCTTGCCGGACTCGAGAACGCCCGTGTCCTGCGAATGGACGAGGCGGCCGTCCGCGTCGAGAATGAAGAGATGCGGATACCCCTCGATCCTCGGCCAGCGCGCGAGAAAGGCCTGATTGCGATTCTCCTTCGAAACGTTCACCTTGACCCAGACGTAGCGCGAGTTGATTAGCGCGTGCAGCTCGGCGTGGCTCGCGATGAAGCGATCGAGGATGTGGCACCACGAACACCATTCCCCGCCGACGTCAACGATGACGTGCTTGCCGTCGGCCCTGGCCATCGCGATCGCCTGCGCGACGTCGGTGGCCGCATCGCGCGCCGGGTTGAAGCGCATAGGCAGATCCGCGGCGCGCGCCGCGGCGCAGAGCGATAGCGCCAGCGCGAGGACGAGAATCGATGACTTCCGCATGGGCTTCAGGGCACGACGCT
>DATIEN010000129.1:0-16518 GCA_035455705.1 Casimicrobiaceae bacterium
AGACGCTCCCGGCATTGGGCTGGTTGAGCGGCTGGGTGGCGACGCGCTTCTGCAGCAGCTCCTTGATGTGGCGCATGGCCGCGCGTTCCTCGCCCGGCTGGAAGCCGAAGACGCCGGAGACGAACCACTCGTCGGCACCCACGCGCGAGGCGACGTGGCGATACGAGACGTCGAACTCCGCGGGCGCGCGATGCCGCAGGCGCCCTTCGCGATCGACGGTCTCGACGGCGATCACGTGGTTCCATGTCTCGCCGCCGTAGCAGCCGGCATTCATCGCGAGCGCGCCGCCGACCGTTCCGGGAATGCCGGCGAGGAATTCCGCCTCCGCGCATCCGTGCACGGCGGCGAAGCGCGCAAGCTTCGGGCTCGCGACGCCGGCGTCCGCGTAGACCAGGCCGTCCGCGACCGCCAGCGCCGCGCCGGGGTTGTGCATCAGGACGACGGCGCCGCGAATGCCGCCATCACGAACGAGCACGTTGCTGCCGAGGCCGAGCATCGTGACCGGCATCGCCGCCGGTATGCCGTGCAGGAACTCCGCGAGATCGTCTCGATCCGCCGGCGCGTACAGCAGGTCGGCATTGCCGCCGACGTGCCACGTCGTGTGCCGCGCGAGCGGCGCGTTGCGCATGAGCCTGCCGCGCAAGGCGGCGAAGGCGCGCGGTTCGTGCATGATCATGCGCCGGCGCTCAACTGCGCGGCGACGCCGCCGATCGACCCGGCGCCCATCGTCAGCACGACGTCGCCGTCGCGCGCGACGTCGCGGATCGCATTGCCGACTTCGCCGACCGATTCGACGAAGACCGGCTCCACGCGGCCGGCGACGCGCACGCCCCGCGCGAGGGCGCGTCCGTCGGCCGCCACGATCGGCGCCTCGCCCGCCGGGTACACGTCGGTCAGCACGAGCGCGTCGGCGCCCGACAGCACGCGAACGAAGTCCTCGAACAGATCGCGCGTGCGCGTGTAGCGATGCGGCTGGAAGGCGAGCACGATGCGCCGGCCGGGGAAGGTTTCCCGCGCGGCGTCGAGCGTCGCCGCCATTTCCGCGGGATGGTGCGCGTAATCGTCGATCAGCGTGAATCGCCCGCCCTCCGGAAGCGGGATGTCGCCGTGGCGCTGGAAGCGACGGTCGACGCCCCGGAACTCGGCGAGCGCGTGGGCGATCTCGCCGTCGCCGACGCCGACTTCGCGTCCGACGGCAATCGCGGCGAGCGCATTGCGCACGTTGTGCACGCCGGCGAGCGCGAGCTCGATCGGCAGCGGCGGCATCCCTTGCGCCTGCGCGACGAAGCGCATGCGGCCACCGACGTTGGCGACGTCGACGGCACGCAGCCCCGCATCGTCGGCAAGGCCGTAGGTGACGACGGCTTTGGCGATCTGCGGAACGATCGCACGCACGTGCGCGTCGTCGATGCAGAGGACTGCGACGCCGTAGAACGGCAGACGCTGCAGGAAATCGACGAACGCGCGGGCGAGCTTCGCGAAGTCGTGGCCGTACGTGTCCATGTGGTCGGCGTCGATGTTCGTGACGACGGCGAGCACAGGGGTCAGGTAGAGGAACGACGCGTCGGATTCGTCGGCCTCGGCGACGAGGAATTCGCCGTGGCCGAGCCGCGCGTTCGCGTCCGCGGCGAGCAGCCGTCCGCCGATGACGAACGTCGGGTCGAGTCCGCCCTCGGCGAGCACCGAGGCGACGAGGCTCGTGGTCGTCGTCTTGCCGTGCGTGCCCGCGACGGCGATCCCTTGCTTCAGCCGCATCAGCTCGGCAAGCATCAGCGCGCGCGGCACGATCGGAATGGCGCGCTCGCGCGCGGCGACGACTTCGGAATTGTCCGGCGCGACGGCCGTCGACACGACGACGGCGTCCGCTCCTTCGACGTTGGCAGCGGCGTGGCCGATCGCGATCTCCACGCCGAGGGCGCGCAGGCGCCGCGTCGCCGCGCTCTCGTGCAGGTCCGACCCGGACACGCGATAGCGTTGTGTCGCGAGCACTTCCGCGATGCCGCTCATGCCGGCGCCGCCGATGCCGACGAAGTGAACGCGCTTGACCTTATGTCGCATCTCGATCCGCGAGGTCGATGCAGGCATCGGCGACCCGGTCCGCCGCATCGCGCTTGCCGACGCGGTGTGCGTTCACCGCCATCGTCAGCGCGTCGGCGCGGCGCAATGCGCTAAGAACCCCGGCGAGCGGAACGTCGCCGCCGAGCAGTTCCGACTGCGTCATCACGATCGCGGCGCCCGCGTCCAGCAGGAAGCGCGCATTCGCGGTCTGCTCGTCGGCGATCGCACCGGGCAGCGGCACGACGATCGCGCCCAGCCCGACCGCGGCGAGTTCCGCCACGGTCAACGCGCCGCCGCGGCAGACGACGAGATCGGCCCACGCGTAGCGCGCCGCCATGTCGTCGACGAACGCGACGCATTCGGCGTCGATGCCCGCCTCGGCATACGCGTTGCGCACGCGCTCGATGTGCCGCTCACCCGTCTGGTGCACGACCTGCGGCCGCTGCGCGGCGGGAATCGCCGCGAGCGCCGCGGGCAGCGCCTCGTTGATCGCGGCGGCGCCGAGACTGCCGCCGACCACGAGCAGCCGCAGCGGGCCGCTGCGATCGGCGAAGCGCGCGGCCGGCGGCGGCAGTGCGACGATGTCGTCGCGCAGCGGATTGCCGACCCACACCGCACGCGCCGACTTCGGACCCATCGCGTCGGGAAAGCCGAGCAGCACGCGGTCCGCGCCGTAGGCGAGGATGCGGTTCGCGAGGCCCGGTACCGCGTTGGCGTCGTGCACGATCAGCGGCTTTCCGCTCGCGACACCCATCAGCGCGCCGGGAAACGATGCGAAACCGCCGAAGCCCAGCACGACGTTCGGCCGCCGGCGCCGGATGACGCGCACGCTTTCGATGCAGGCGCGAAGCAGCGCGAAGGGTCCGAGCACCAGCGTGCGCAAACCTTTGCCGCGTACGCCGCGAAACGACATCGCCTCGAAGTCGACGCCTTGCGCGGGCACGAGTCGCGCTTCCATCCCCTCGCGCGTGCCGAGCCAGAACACGTGGCAGCCGCGCGCGATCAGCTTGCCCGCGACGGCGAGTCCCGGGAACACGTGCCCACCCGTGCCGCCCGTCGTGATCATGACGGTCGCGCTCAAAGGACGACCCCCCTGCTTGCGCCGTTCGAGCCATCGCGGGCCGCCTCCGCGGCCTTCACTTGCGCGCCGCGCAAGTCAGCGATCGCCCAAACCAGATGCGGCGTCATTCGCGCTCGCGGCGTCATACCGTGAAGCCCCGCAGCACTTGCCGGTTTTCCCAGTCGATGCGCAGCAGGATCGCGATCGAAATGCAGTTCGCGACGATCCCGCTGCCGCCGAACGAGAGCAGCGGCAACGTGAGGCCCTTCGTCGGCAGCACGCCCATGTTGACGCCCATGTTGATGAACGCCTGCACGCCGATCCACACGCCGATCCCCTGTGCGACGAGTGCGGCGAACGGCCGCGACAGCCGCGCCGCCTGGCGGCCGATCGCGTAAGCGCGGAACAGCAACCACGCGAAGAGCACGATCACGGCGACGACGCCGATGAATCCCAACTCCTCGGCGATGACGGCGAGCAGGAAATCGGTGTGCGCTTCGGGCAGGTACAAAAGCTTCTCGACGCTCGCGCCGAGGCCCACGCCGAGCCACTCGCCGCGGCCGAACGCAATCAGCGAATGCGAAAGCTGGTACCCCTTGTGCAGCGGATCGGACCACGGATCGAGGAAGTTCGTGAGCCGCTGCACGCGATAAGGCGCCGCGATCAGGATTGCCGCGAGCGCGACGGGCAGCAGCACGGCGAGTCCGAGGAAGAGCCGCCAGTCCAATCCGCCGACGAAGAGGATGCCGAACGCGATCGCGAGGATCACGACGAACGCGCCGAAGTCCGGCTCGAGCAGCAGCAGGCCGCCGATCAGCACCATCACGGCGGAGAGCGGCGCGAAGCCGCGCAGGAGCGTCTGCCGAAGCGGCTGCTCCGCGTGCAGGAACGCGGCCCTGCGCACCGCGTAGCTCGCGGCATACAGGACGGCCGCGAGTTTCATGAATTCGGACGGCTGGATGTTGAAGACGACGAGCGAGAGCCAGCGTTTCGAGCCGTTCACCGACTTGCCGATGCCGGGGACGAGCACCAGGACCAGCAGCGCCGCGCCCGCAATGAAGATCCAGGCGGCGACCCGCTGCCACACCTTGACCGGGATCTGGAACGCAAAGAACGCGGCGGTGAGCCCGAAGGCGAGGAACAGCGCGTGCCGCGCGAGGAAGTACCAGGCGCGGTAGCCGGTGTGCGACGACGCCTCCGCCATCGCGATCGATGCGGAGTACACCATGACGAGTCCGAGCGCGAGCAGGATCAGCGCGCACCACGCAAGCGACACGTCCCACGTCATCATCGCCCGCGGCTCGCGCGGCAGCGGATGCAGTGGCACCCTGCGCAGCGTGGCACTCGCGGTCAGCCGCTTACGCATCGACGTCCGCCGCGAGCCGTGCGTTGACGAGTTCGGCGAAGCGCCGGCCGCGCTCGACGTAATCGCGGAACTGGTCGAGGCTCGCGCACGCCGGCGACAGCAGCACCGCGTCACCCGGGCAAGCGAGGTCGATCGCGCGCTCGACGGCAAGCGCGAGCGTGCCCGGGACCTCGACGCGCACCGCACCGCCGGCGAGCGCCCGCTGAATCTGCGGCGCGTCGCGGCCGATCAGAAGCACCGCGCGGCACGTACGGTCGACGACCGCGCGAAGCGGCGCGAAGCTCTGGCCCTTGCCGTCGCCGCCGGCGATCAGCACGACGCGACGCCCGATGCCGTCGAGCGCGACCTGGGTCGCGGCGACCGTCGTCCCCTTGGAATCGTCGACGTAGAGCACGCCGCCCGCTTCGGCGATCGGCGCCATCCGGTGCGGCAATCCGCGGAAAGCGGCGAGCGCGTCGTGCATTGGACGTCCGAGTTTCGCGACGGACGACGCGAGCGCGAGCGCCGCGAGCGCGTTCTGCACGTTGTGGCGGCCGACCAGCGCAAGGCGCGACGCCTGCATGATCAGCTCGCCGCCGCGCGCGAGCCACGTGCCGTCGGCGCGCTCGACCAATCCCCACTCCTCTTCCGAAAGCGGGACGCTCGCGCCGAACGTCTGCACCGTGCGTCCGGGCAGCCGCATCAGGCGCACGATCGGATCGTCGCGATTGATCACCTGGACGTTCGCGTGCAGGAAGATCCGCGCCTTCGCCCCTGCATAGTCGGCGATGCCCGCGTAGCGGTCCATGTGGTTCGCGGACACGTTCAGCACCGTTGCGGCGATGGCGCGGAGGCTCGACGTCGTTTCGAGCTGGTAGCTCGAAAGCTCGAGCACGAACACGTCGGGCCATTGCGCGCCCGATTCGATCGAAGCGAGCGCATCGAGCACCGGATGACCGATGTTGCCGGCGACGATCGTCGACAGGCCGCCGGCCTGCGTCAACGCGCCGGTCAGCGACGTCACCGTCGACTTGCCGTTGGTGCCGGTCACGGCGAGCACCTTTCGATCGGGCGGCAAGGCACGCGCGAAGAGCTCGATGTCGCCGACGATCTCGACGCCCGACTCGACCGCCGCGACGATCGCCGGGTGACGCCGGGCGACGCCGGGACTGATCGCGATCATGTCGGCGCCGTCGAACGTGGCGTCGGCGAAGTCGCCCGTTTCCAGCGGGACGGCGGGCAACGCCGCCGCGAGCGCCGCGCGATTCGGCGGCTCGCTCCGCGTATCGGCGACGCGGACCTCCGCGCCGTGGCGCGCGAGATGACGCGCGAGCGAAAGGCCCGTTTGGCCGAGGCCGAGCACGACCGCGCGCCGGCCGCGGTAGCGAGTTTGCGTCAAACGGGCATCGCTCATCGCAGCTTCAACGTGGAGAGCCCGAACAGCACGAGCAACATGGTGATGATCCAGAAGCGCACGACGACCTGGTTCTCCTTCCAGCCCTTGAGCTCGTAGTGGTGATGCAGCGGCGCCATCCGGAACACGCGGCGGCCGGTGGTCCGGAACGACGCCACCTGGATCATCACCGACAGCGTCTCGACGACGAACACGCCGCCCATGATGAAGAGCACGATCTCCTGGCGCACGATGATCGCGATCGCACCGAGCGCAGCGCCGAGCGCAAGCGCGCCGACGTCGCCCATGAACACGTCGGCCGGATACGCGTTGAACCAGAGGAAGCCGAGGCCCGCGCCACCCATCGCGCCGCAGATGACCGCGAGCTCGCCGGCACCCGGAATGTGCGGGAAGCCGAGATAGCGCGCGAACACCGCGTTGCCGCTCACGTAGGCGAAGATGCCGAGCGCGGCGCCGATCATCACCGTCGGCATGATCGCGAGGCCATCGAGGCCGTCCGTCAGGTTCACCGCGTTGCTGGTGCCGACGATCACGCAGTACGACAGCGCCATGAAGCCCCAGACGCCGAGCGGGTAGGAGACGCTCTTGAAGAACGGCACGATCAGGTCGGCCTTCGGGGACAGACCGGCGGCGAAGCCGCTTTCCACCCACGCGAGGAACACCTGACCGAAGGTCCCGTTGCTCGGCGCCGAAACGGAGAATGCGAGGTAAACGGCCGCGACGAGCCCGATCAGCGACTGCCAGAAGAACTTGGCCCGCGCCGAAAGTCCCTTCGGGTTCCGCGCAACGACCTTGCGCCAGTCGTCGACCCAGCCGACGGCGCCGAAGCCGAGCGTCACGAGAAGCACGACCCAGACGAAGCGATTGTCGAGATCCGCCCACAGCAGCGTGGTGACGGCGATCGACACCAGGATCAGCGCGCCGCCCATCGTCGGCGTGCCTGCCTTCGTCAGATGGGTCTGCGGGCCGTCGACGCGCACCGACTGGCCGATGCGCATGCGCGTGAGCCACGCGATCATCCGCGGCCCGACGACGAACGAGATGACGAGCGCCGTCATCGTCGCGAGGACCGCACGCAGCGTCAGATAGCCGAAGACGTTGAAGCTGCGCACTTCGCGCGACAGGATCTCGGTCAGCCACAACAGCATCAGTGCGCCTCTTCCGTCGGCTCGCCGGTGAGCGCGGCGACGACGCGTTCCATTCGCATGAATCGCGAACCCTTGACGAGCACGCTCGTTCCGGCAACGACCGTGGATGCGACAGCGCGCGCCAATGCGTCGACCGATTCATAGTGCGCGGCATTCGGGCCGAACGCGACCGCCGCGTCGCGGGCGAGGGAGCCCACCGTGCACAGCCGCTCGATGCCGACCTGCCGCGCATGCGCGCCGATCTCGCGATGAAAAGCCGGGCCGGCGTCGCCGACTTCGCCCATGTCGCCCAGCACGAGCACGCGGGGCGCGCGACGCGCGGCCAGCACGTCGATCGCCGCAAGAACGGAATCGGGGTTGGCGTTGTAGCTGTCGTCGATCACGTGAGCGCCCCCGGCCGTCGTCGTCATCGCGAGGCGTCCGCGCAACGGGCGAAACCGTTCGAGTCCTTGGACGATGGCCGTCAGCGGCAGCCGCGCCGCGTGCGCGCAAGCCACGGCGGCGAGCGCGTTCTGCACCATGTGACGCCCGGGCGCGCGCAGCGCCACGCGCGCGCTGCCCCCCGGGGTCGCAAGCTCGAGCGCGATTCCCGAGGAATTCGTCTGGTAGCGCGCACCCACGTCGGCGGGCCGATCGATGCCGAACGTCACGACGGCGGCCCCGACGCGTGCCGCCGCATCGCGCCACGTCCCGATGCGCGCGTCGTCGGCATTCAGGACGGCGGTGCCCGGCGCGCGCAACGCGAGGATGACGTCGGCGTGCTCGGCGGCGACCTCGTCGACCGAGTGCATGAACTCCTGGTGCTCGCGCTGCGCATTCGTGACGAGCGCGATCGTCGGCCGTGCGATGGCGCCCAACTCGCGCGTCTCGCCCCGGTGATTCATGCCGATCTCGAACACGGCGAGCCGATGCGACGGGCGCAGCCCGAGAACCGCGAGCGGCAGGCCGATCGCATTGTTGAAGTTGCCGGGCGTGGCCGCGACGGCGTCGTCCCCCGCCGCGGCGCGGAAGATCGCCGCGATCATCTCCTTGGTCGTCGTCTTGCCGTTGCTGCCGGCGACGACGGCGACGGGGATGTCGAAGCGGCTGCGCCAGAAGGCGGCGAGCGCGCCGAGCGCGCGCAGCGGATCGTCGACGACGATCAGGTTGCCGTGCAGCGACGACGCGCGAGCCCTCTCCACGAGCGCGGCCGCCGCGCCCGACGCGAGCGCGTGCTCGACGAAATCGTGCCCGTCGAAACGCTCACCGCGCAAGGCCACGAACAAATCGCCGGGAGCGAGGACGCGCGTATCGGTCGTGACGCGCTCGATTGGCGCGGACGCGCCGATCAGCGAGCCACCGACCGCGCCTGCGGCCGTCGCCGAGTCCATCATCGAGCCCCCCGATCCGCGAGCACGCGCGCCACGCATTGAACGTCCGAGAACGGCAGGCGCCGTCCGTTCGCTTCCTGATAGTCCTCATGGCCCTTCCCCGCGATGACGACGACGTCTCCCGCGCGCGCATCGCCGATCGCCTGTTCGATGGCGCGCGCCCGATCGAGCTCCACGATGAAGTCCGCGGCGGCCGACCGGAGCCCTTCGACGATCGACACCGCGATCGCGCCAGGGTCCTCCGATCGCGGGTTGTCGCTGGTCACGACGACCCGATCGGCGAGGCGTCCGGCGACTTCGCCCATCGGCGCCCGCTTGCCGCGATCGCGGTCGCCGCCCGCACCGAAGACGCAGACCAGCCGCCCCGCCGCGCCCACCGCCGGCCGCATCGCCGTCAGCACCTGCGACAGCGCGTCGGGCGTATGCGCGTAGTCGACGACGACGAGCGGCGCGGCACCGCCACCCAGACGTTCCATGCGGCCCGGCGGCGCCGTGAGCGCGGACATCGCCGCGAGCGCGTCGTCAAGCGCGACGTCGCTCGCGAGCAGCACGCCGAGCACGGCCTGCAGGTTCTGGACGTTGAACGCGCCGGCGAGCGCTGTCGAAACGCTGCCTCGACCCTGCGGCGTACGGAACACGATCCGCATCGTGGCGCCGCGCGGATCGACGTCGATCGCCGCGATGCTCGCATCGTGCGCGCCGTACGTCGTGACCCGAACGCCGTGCCCGGCGGCGCGCTCGGCGAGCGTGCGGCCGAACGGATCGCCGACGTTGACCACGGCGGCGCGCAGCCCCGGCCACGCGAAGAGGCGCGCCTTGGCCTCGCCGTAGGCTTCCATCGTCCCGTGGTAATCGAGGTGATCGCGCGTCAGGTTCGTGAAGAGCGCAACGTCGAACGCGGTGCCGTTGACCCGCCCCTGGTCGAGCCCGTGGGACGAGACTTCCATCGCGACCGCCGCGGCGCCGGCACGCTTCCATCCGGCCAGCGACTGCTGCAGCTCGCACGCGTCGGGCGTCGTGTTCGCCGCGGGAACGAGCGCATCGACGAAGCCGTTGCCGAGCGTGCCCACGACGGCACTGCGCCGTCCGCACTGCGAGAGTGCCCGCGCGATGAAATGCGCGCACGACGTCTTGCCGTTGGTGCCGGTGACGCCGATCATCCACAGCGCACCCGACGGATGACCGTAGATCGACGATGCGATCGGCCCGACGCTCGCCTTGAGGTTCGCGACGCCGGCGTGCGCGACGGCCGAGCGCGCGTTCCACCGGAAACCGCGCGCCTCGAACACGACGGCCGCCGCGCCGCGCGCCAGCGCATCGTCGATGAAGGCCCGCCCGTCGTGCGTGGCGCCCGGATAAGCCGCGAAGGCCATGCGCGACGCGATGCGACGGCTGTCGGCGGTGATGCCGTCGAGCGGCGGCAGCGTCGCGACGAAGGCGTCGGCCTGCGCTGACGTCATCGGTTCCGGGCCCGCCGTGCTCACGACTCCTCCTCCACCTCGCTGCCGGGCGGCGGCAGCACGACGTTGTCGACCGGCGCATCGGTCGGCACGCCAAGCATGCGCAGCGCGGCGCCCATCACGTTCGCGAAGATCGGGCCCGCGACGCTGCCGCCGTAGTAATCGCCGCCGGTAGGCTCGTCGATCATGATCGCGACGATCAACCGCGGATTGGACGCGGGCGCCATGCCGACGAACGACGCGATGTACTTGCGCGTGTATTCGCGGCCCTCGACCTTGCGCGCGGTGCCGGTCTTGCCGGCGACGTGATAACCCGCCACCTGCGCCTGCGGCGCGGTGCCGCCGGGTTGCGTCACGAGCTCGAGCATCCGTCGTACCGTGCGCGCGGTTTGGACGGAGATCACGGGCTTGCCCGCCACGGCACCGTCGGCCTTGAGCAGCGTGACCGGTTTCAGCTCGCCGTCGTCGGCGAAGATCGTATAGGCGCGCGCGAGCTGCACGAGGCTCACCGAAACGCCGTGGCCGTACGACATCGTCGCCTGCTCGATCGGCTTCCACGTCGACGGCGCGCGCAGCCGCCCCGAGACTTCGCCGGGATAGCCGCTCGACGGCCTCGTGCCGAAGCCCGCTTCGGTGAACATCCGCCACAGCGTCTCGCGCGGCAGCGACAGCCCGATCTTCGCGGCGCCGACGTTCGA
Source organism: Casimicrobiaceae bacterium (assembly GCA_035455705.1). Lineage (GTDB taxonomy): Bacteria > Pseudomonadota > Gammaproteobacteria > Burkholderiales > Casimicrobiaceae > VBCG01. The sequence goes on from DATIEN010000129.1 coordinate 10,554, forward strand.
CGACTTCTGGATGACTTGCGCGACCGTCAGCGGACCGGCGCGGTGCGCGTCGTGGATCGTGTTCGGCCCGATCGTCAACGCGCCCGCTTCCGTGTGAATCACGGTGTCGGGCCGCACCTTGCCCGCCTCGAGCGCCGCCGCGATCGTGAACGGCTTCATCGTCGATCCCGGCTCGAACGTGTCGGTCAGCGCGCGATTGCGCATGCGCTCGCGCGCGACCTTGTCGCGGCGATTCGGGTTGTACGTCGGCCAGTTGGCGAGCGCGAGGATCTCGCCGGTCTTCGCGTCGAGAATGCAGAGCCCGCCGGCCTTCGCCTTGGTGCGCTCGATGCCGCTCTTGAGCTCGCGAAACGCGAGGTACTGCAGCCGCGAATCGATCGACAACGCGAGATCGCGGCCCGCCTGCGGCGCGCGGATCGCGGCGACGTCCTCGACGATCTCTCCGCGCCGGTCGATGATCACGCGGCGGCTCCCCGGCGTCCCGCCGAGCCATGGCTGCTGCGCGAGCTCGATGCCTTCCTGCCCCAGGTCCTTGTCGCCGGTGAAGCCGACGATCTGCGCGGTCACGTCGCCGCCCGGATAGTAGCGGCGATATTCGTTCTGCTCGTTCAACCCCTTGATGCCGAGCTTCATGGCGCGCTCGGCGGTTTCCGGCGGCAGCTGCCTCGCGACGAACGCGAAGTCGCCGTTGCCCGCAAGACGCGACCCAAGGTCGCGCGGCGTCGTGTCGAGCACTCGCGCCAACTGCGCGAGCTCCGCGGGCGACGCGCTGACCTGGTCGCGGAATACCCACAGCGACTCGACGGGCGTGGAGATCGCGAGCGCGGCGCCGTTGCGATCGACGATGCGGCCCCGATGTGCCGGAACCTCGATCTCCCGGGAGAACCGCGCCGCGCCCTGTCCCTGCAAAAAATCGTTCTCGACCCATTGCAGGTAGAGCGAGCGGCCGACGAGCACGGCGAAAAGCAGCGCGATCGCGCCGAAGAGCACGAGCGCGCGGTTGCGCGGCAGTTCGGCCGGAGGGGGCACGGCCTTCCTCGGGGCGGCCCTCATCGGCGTGCCACTCCGGTCCCGGCCACCTGCGCCAGGTTCTCCGGCGCAGGAGCGGACGCGTCCGGCGATTCGACGACCTGAACGCGCGATGCGGCGGGCAACTGCATGTGCAGCGACTCGCGTGCGATCTTCTCGACGCGCGCCGGCATCGCCCATGTCGACTGCTCGAGCGAAAGCTGCCCGTACTCGACCTCGAACTGCCGCGCGTGGGCGCGCTCTCGCTCGAGCTCGACGTAAAGCCTTCGTGCGTCATGACGCGACGTGACGAGCGAGAGTGCGCAGGCGACGAGCACGGCGAGCAGAACGAGGTTGACCCGCGTCATGGGCGCGACGCCTCGACGGTGAATTCGCGCGGCCACCCGGGCGGCAGCGGCGCGTCGGTGCGCTCGGCGATGCGCAGCACGGCGCTTCGCGCGCGCGGGTTCCGCTCGATCTCGACCGCGCTCGGCTTCACCGCGCGCCCGACCAGCGCGAGTGGAGGGCGCGGAAGTCGCGAAGATGCGATCGGCATCCGTGCGAGCCGTGGATCACCGCCGTACGGCTTCGAGGCGAACGCGAAGAACCGCTTGACGAGTCGGTCCTCGAGCGAATGGAAGCTGATCACCGCGACGCGCCCGCGCGTAGCGAGCAGGGCGGCGATGCGGGGCAGCGCCAGCGCCACTTCGGAAAGCTCCCGGTTCACCGCAATCCGAAGGGCCTGGAAAGTGCGCGACGCCGGATCCTGACGCCAATCACCCCGCGTCCGCGCGCCGACGGCTTGCGCGACAATCGTGGCAAGCGCGCGTGTCGACACGATGGGTTGGCGCTGCCGAGCCGCCGCAACCGCTCTTGCAATCGATTGAGCAAACCGTTCCTCACCATAATCGCGGATGACCTCCGTCAGCTCGCCGACGCTCGCGCGCGCGACGAGCTGCGCCGCCGTCTCGCCGCGCGAGCGATCCATCCGCATGTCGAGCGGGCCGTCGAGGCGATACGAAAAGCCGCGTTCCGCGCTTTCGAGCTGCGGCGACGAGACGCCGAGGTCGAGCAGCACGCCGTCGACCTTTTCGATGCGAAGCGCGGCAAGAAGATCGGGCAGCTCCGAGAACCAGCCGCGGCGGAACGTGAAGCGGGAATCGTCGATCGCCGCGGCCGATCGCTCGGCGTCCTCGTCGCGGTCGATAGCCAGGAGGCGACCGCGCGGGCCAAGAGCGGCGAGGATCGCGCGGGCGTGTCCGCCGCGACCGAACGTCGCGTCGACGTAGGTGCCGTCGTCGCGCACGGCGAGGCCGGCGAGCGACTCGGCGAGCAGGACGGGCGCGTGCCCGTCGTCGGTGGCACTGGGCATCGGCGGGTCAAAGGGACAGACCCTCGAGGCCGGGCGGCAATCCGTCCGGGAAACTGATCGTCTGCGCGATCTGCGCCTGCCACTTCACTTCGTCCCACAACTCGAGCTTCCGGCCCTGTCCGACCAGCACGACGCGCCTGTCGAGGCCTGCGTAGCGCCGCAGCGCCGGCGGTACGAGGATACGCCCGGCCCCGTCGATTTCGACTTCGTCGGCGTGACCCACGATCAGCCGCTGGAGCGCGCGGATCTTGTCATCGAAGGAGGGGAGGCCCATCAATTGCGCCTCGATCGGCTGCCAGTCGGCGTACGGGTAGACCAGCAGGCACCCGCCGTGATCGGCCGTGACGATGACGCGGCCCTCGTCGCCGGCGAGCTGGTCGCGATGGCGCGCCGGAATGGCGAGGCGGCCCTTGGCATCGAGGACGAGCTCCGACACGCCGCGAAAGACCATCCCGCGCGCCCCTGCGCCTTCCGCCGCGTTCGCCGTTTCGCCGTTGCCGCCCGCCACTGACCCGCCCTCCGCACCGCGGAGTGAGTGCTTATGAACACCGCAGGAAGGGAATGCTCAACCGGTTCCCCGCACTGCCACGTTCGCCCACTTCAACCCACTTTTTCCCACCGAAGCGAACTATACGTGGATCGGTTCCGGCCGGTCAACGTTTTTCTTTTGGAGGAACAACGACTTACAGCACAAAAAGCAACACCGCTCTTTTGCTTGAAAATGAGAGACTTAGCGGCGTTTCTACAAGGACTTTCGCACTTCGACCGCAATTTCCCGCAGGGGCCGCACGTTCGTTCGATGCGCTCCCGCGTGAACGACTGTTGTTTTCGCGCACCTTATGACAATGCGCTAATCGGCCCCCGCTGGCGGTCGGGTCATCGCGGCCGGTAGACTCCTCCAAGGGCGCGCCAAACGAGGCACGTGCCCGATTCAGAACATCCTGCAGGAGGTCCTGTGCGACTTGCTGGCATCATGATGGCCATCGCGGCCGGCGCCGTTCTCGCCGGCTGCGCGACCCGCGGCGACTATTCGCTTTCGAGCGCGAGCGACGGCTTGTGGGGCGATACCCGGTTCGATCTCGTCGATTGGAACTTTCCGACCTCCCGCACCCAGCCGCCCATCGAGGTGCCGAAGCGCTTGCGCCTCGACCGCACCGCGATCGGCGTGACGTGGGCGACGCGAAATCCGCTGCCGCTTTGGGACAACCTCGCACCCGTCGACGCGCCGGCGGCGCTCGAACCGAAGGCGAATGACGCGGCGAAGCGATCGCAAGCCCCTGCTCCGACGGGCGCTGCTGCTCGCATTTCCGCTGCTGATCGCGAGCCGCGCGCCGCTCGCTGAACCACCCGCCTCTCCCGCTCAACCCTCATCCGAGCCGCCGCCCGCGCAACGTGCGGGCGCGCTGCGCTATCGCGTCGTCATCGATGCGCCGAAGGCGCTGCGCGACACGCTGTCCGCGAGCGTGGACCTCGTTCGCTGGCAGGACTACGCGGACATGACCGAAAGCTTGTTCGACGCGCTCGCCTCCGAGGCGGTCGACCAGGCGAAGGAGGCGGCGGCGACCGAAGGCTTCTTCTCGGCACAGGTCGGTATCGACACCGATCGCGGTGTCTCGCCGATCGCGGTCACGCTCCACGTCACACCCGGTCCCCAGGCCCACGTGACGGCGGCCAACCTCGATGTGACGGGCGCCGCCGCGTACGACCCGGATGGGCGCGACGCGATTGCGCAGATGAAGCGTGAATGGCCGTTGCCAGCCGGCGCGCCGTTTCGCCAGTCGCTGTGGCAGGACGCGAAGACCAGGGCCGTCGCGACGCTCGCCGGACGCTCGTTTGCGGCCGCGACATTGACGTCGAGCGAAGCGCTCGTCGACCCGAGCGTGAACGGCGTGGCGATCGACATCGGCATCGACAGCGGTCCCGTTTTCCATGTGGGCGACCTCGACATCGAAGGACTGTCGCGCTATCCCGCCACGCTGGTTCGCAACTACCGGACGAAGAAGCCGGGCGATCGCTACTCCATCGCCGATCTCGACCAGTTCGTCCGGCGGCTCAATGGCACAGGCTATTTCGCGAGCGTGCACGCGGCCATCGACGCCGATCCGGCGAATGCGGCCGCCGCGCCCGTGCACGTGAGCGTCATCGAAGCGCCGCCGAAGAAGATCGAGGTGGGTCTCGGCTACTCGACCGACACGGCGTTTCGCGGCAACGTGAGCTACCGCGACGTCGACGTGCTCGACCGTGCGATCCAGATGTACGTCGATGCGCGGATCGAATCGAAGCTGCAGAACGCCTCGCTTCGCTTCGTCGAGCCGCCGAACGCGAGCGGCTGGTCGCGCTCCACGTTCGGCCGAGTCGAGCGGACCGACATCGCCGGGCTCGTCACGCAGACGGCCGCGACCGGCCTGCGGATGAGCTCCCTCGACGATCGCAACCAGTGGCAATACGGCGCGGCGTTCTACGTCGATCAGCAGGACCAGCCCGGTTTCCCGACGCAGCGCGCACATGCGCTGTACGTCGACGTCGAGCGGGCTTGGCGCCGCGTCGACGATCTCGCGTCGCCGACGAAGGGTTACATCGTGCTGGCACAAGCCGGCGTCGGCGTTCCAGGCGCATCGACGCGCGGCTTCGAGCGCGTCGTCGTCCAGTCCGCGTTCTGGCAGCCGTTGAGCCGCTTGTGGTCGCTTACCGGCAAAGCCGAAGCGGGCGCGGTGATCGCCGGTGACCGCGTCGGCGTCCCGTCCGAGCTGCTGTTTCGTACGGGCGGTGATACGACGGTGCGCGGTTATGCGTTCCAAAGCCTCGGCCTCAAGCAGGGCGACGCGGTCCTGCCCGTACGCTACTACACGGTGCTGAGCGTCGAGGCCACGCGCTGGATCAACGACTCGCTCGGCATCGCGACGTTCGTCGATGCCGGCAACGCGTTCGACGTGCTCTCGGATTTCACGCTTGCCGTCGGCTACGGCATGGGCGTGCGGCTGCGAACGCCGATCGGACCGTTTCGCCTCGACGTTGCCTACGGCGAGCAGTCGCGGCAGGTCCGATTGCACTTTTCGGTCGGTCTGGCGTTCTGAGCGTCCATGACGCCACAGGACGCGACCGCGCCCCCGCCCCGTCGTCGCCGCGGCGCGATCATCGCGCTCATCGCCGTTGTGATCGTCGCGATCGCGATCGTCGCGATCGCCGGCTTCGCGCTGTCCGAGCGCGGACTTTCGTACATCGTCGATCGCATCGTCGCCCGGTCGGGTGACCGCCTCGAGATCGATGGCGCGCGCGGATCGATCGCCGGCACGATGCGCTTTCGCCGCATTGCATGGCGAAGCGCCGGCTCGAGGCTCGTCGCCGACGACGTCGTCGTCGACTGGAACCCGCGCACGCTGCTGCAGCAGCGGCTCCTGATCAGCGAACTGCGCGCACGCCATGTCGATCTCGCACTCGAGCCTTCGCCCGGCGCGACGCCAACGTCTCCGCCCGCCGATCTGGCGCCCCCGATCACGATCGACATCGATCGGCTCGCAATCGGCGAGCTCGACTGGCACATGGGGCCGCGCTCGGGGAGCATCACCGGACTCGCGCTCGCGTACT
>DATIEN010000130.1:0-3534 GCA_035455705.1 Casimicrobiaceae bacterium
CCACGCCCGCCAGCCGCGCGACGTCGCGTGCGCTCGAGCGCCCGGACGCCGCAATCGCGAGGGCCGCCTTTCTCACGCCGGCTAGCATAGCGTCGACGGTATCGATTTCATAGAGACGGCCGGCACGCGATCGGCACCTTCGCTGCCCCGTTCGAAGCCCATTCCACGGTTGACAGCGGGCGGTCCGATTGCCGATCATGTGTAATCGAATACATGACGCGGAGCCGCCTCGCATGACCGACGACCGGACGCCGATCCGGCACGTGATCCTCGTCGTTTTCGACACGCTGCGCCGCGACGCGCTCGGCTCGTACGGCGGCCAGCCGGACTGGGTGTCGACCCTCGGCGCGCCTTTCGCGACGCCGCACCTCGACGCGTTCGCGCGCGAATCGGTCCGCTTCACCCGCGCGTATCCGGAAGCGCTGCCGACGCTCTGCGCGCGGCGCACGATCTACACGGGCTTGCGCACCTATCCGTTCCACAACGGCGACTTTCGCCACATCAAGGGCGACTTCGTCGGCATCGCGCCCGGTTGGGGACCCATCCCGGAATCGCAGACGACGCTCGCCGAGATGTACGAGCAGCACGGATTCCGGACCGGACTGATCTCCGACCTCTACCACCAGTTCAAGCCGTCGAAGAACTTCTGGCGCGGCTTCCACCAGTGGACGTTCATTCGCGGGCAGGAAGCCGACGCGGCGCGCAGCGGCCCGTTCCCGTCGCAGCAGGAGATCGACTACTGGGTGCCGCGGGAGCTGCAGGAGCTGCGCGGCAAGGCGACGGGACTCGAGCAGCCGGGTTACGGCGCGCACTGGTTCTCGAGTCGGATCCTCCTCAACATGCGCGATCGCGTCCGCGAGGAGCAGTGGTTCAACGCGCAGGTGATGCAGGAAGCGGCGCGCTGGGTCGAGCAGAACCTCGATGCGAAACGACTGTTCCTCACGGTCGAGTCGTTCGATCCGCACGAGCCGTGGTTCGTGCCCGAGCACTACCGGCGGCGCTACGACGCCGGCGACGGCCGCGAGCAGGTGATCTCCCCGTACGCGGAAATGCCGTGGCTTGCGCCCGAGCTCGTGAAGCGTACGCGGGCCAATTACGCCGGACTGGTCGAGATGTGCGACCGCTGGTTCGGACACCTGATCGAGACGCTGCGCGTCACCGGCGTGCTCGACGAGGCGCTCGTGATCGTCACGTCGGATCACGGCCACAGCCTGTGGGAGCGGCGCGGCTACATCGGCAAGCGCGGCTATCCGTCGGACCCGGAAAGCTTCGACGTGCCGCTGCTCGTGCGCCATCCGCAGCGCCTTCGCGCGGGAACCACGTGCGACGCGTTCGTGCAGCACCACGACATCGCGGCGACCGCGCTCTACGCGGCGGGGGTCGTTCCGCCGGCGCCGATCGACGGTCAGTCGTTCCTCGACGCCGCGTTCGGCAGCGGCGCACCGATCCGCGATCACGTGACGATCGGCTGGGGCGGCGCGATGACGGTGATCGACGACGAGTGGTGGTTCAACTGCAAGATCAACGGCCGCGGGCCGTTCCTCCACGACTCGCCGCGTCCCGCGCCGGATGCCCGGAACCTGGCCGACCGCCATCCCGGCGTCGTGACGCGCCTGTTCGACGTCGGCAAGGCCGACGCGGCCGGCGGCTTTCCCGACTATCTGCTGGCGCAGGCGGACAGCGCTGAAGACGCGCCCGGCTGCAGCCCGTTCGCGGCGATCCGCTGAACATCAACGTGGAGGAGACGATGAAACGAGAGGGTCCGACGGTTCGCGCAGCGGGTCGGCGCAGGATGCTGAAGCAGACGGCCGCGCTCGGCGCGGCGACGCTCGCGGCGCCGTACGTGCTGCGAAGCGCGCACGCGCAGGCGAACGCCGACGTCGCGCCGTACACGGCGGCGAAGCTGAACTGGCGGCAGGCGGAGGGCGAGTCGATCACCGTCGCGGTCATTCCGGCGAGCTACTTCGAGAACCTGATCGCGATCGCACCGACGTTCCAGGCGCTGACCGGCGTCAACGTGCGCTTCGAGAAAGTGCCGCCCGGACAGATCCGGCAGAAGGCCATGCTCGACCTGTCGTCGAAGACGGGAACGTACGCGACGTCGGCGACCGATCCGATGTACTACCCGCTCTACGTGTCGAACAAGTGGATCGAGCCGATCGACCATTACCTCGGCGACAGCGGGCTCACCGATCCGAAGTGGTTCGACAACGACGACATCTTCAAGGCGTGGCGCGACGCGAACTCGTACGAGGGCAAGCCGTACGCCGTCCCGTACGACGGCGAGGTGACCGTCCAGGTCTATCGCAAGGACCTGTACGACGCGAAGGGACTGAAGGCGGCCGACACGCTCGACGATTTCCTTTCGAACGCGGCGGCGATCAACGATCCGGCCAACCGCACTTACGGCATGGCGCTTCGCGGGTTCGCCGGCGCGGGCCAGAACATGTACATCTACCCGTCGATCTTCCGCGAGTTCGGCGGCCAGTGGTTTAGCGGCAAGAAGGTCGTCGTGAACTCGCCGGAGGCGGTTCGCGCACTCGACTGGTACGTGAACGCCGAGACGAAGTACGCACCGCCGGCGGTTCGCAACTGGAACTGGCCCGACATCGCCGACGCGTTCTCGCAGGGCACGCTCGGCTGCTACATCGACGCGCATTCGTCCGCGTCGGTGCTCGTGAATCCGGAGAAGTCGAAGGTCGTCGGCAAGATCGCATTCGCGCGCTGGCCGAAGGGGCCGACCGGCAAGCGCTGCACGTCGATCTGGAACTGGGGCTTCCCGATCAACGCCGCGCTCTCCGACAAGCAGAAGAAGGCGACGTGGCTCTTCGTGACGTGGGCCGCGTCCGCCGAGACGCAGGCGCGCACGTCGTGGAAATTCAACGGACCGGCGAAGCGCACCGGCTTGAATCGCCGCTCGCTCTGGAAGGCGCCCGAGTTCGTCGCGATGACCAAGGAGATCGGGCCGAACTTCGTCGACGCCGCGCTCACCTCGCTCGAGCAGGACACCGACGTCGACTGGCGGCCGCGCGTGCCGCAGTGGCCCGCGATCGGCGACACGATGGCAACGACCATTCAGGCCGCGCTCGTCGGACAGAAAAAGTCGAAGGAAGCGCTCGACGAGGCGCAGGCGCGCATCGACCAGATCGTCAAGGGCTGAATCGTCGCTTCGGCGCGCGCCGAAGGCGTTTCGCTTCCACGCAGGCGCGAGGCGCCGGCGTGGTTTGCTGCGCCCGCGCGGGTCGCGCGCGGCGCTGACGTGAAACGGTCGGCGAAAGCGGCCGTTGCAGCGTTAATACGGGACGATCGACCACGGCGAAGCTCCCGCCCATCGGGCGGCGGCGGCCTTCGCCGGGCCTCGGGTCGAGTCGAATTACAATGGCGCCAATGAGACGACGCCGACCCGCGCTACCCCCCGACGGCACCCGTCAGCCGGGAAGGGCCGCCTTCCGCCCCTGACATGGACCCCCTCGTCCTGACCGTCGACATGGCCGGCCTGCCCCAGGCGTGGGTGGAGCTGGAGGAAGCGATCAC
>DATIEN010000131.1:0-8874 GCA_035455705.1 Casimicrobiaceae bacterium
CGACCTTCGGGTTATGAGCCCGACGAGCTGCCAGACTGCTCCACCCCGCGGAAGGATCGCGATTATATCAATTCTGCAAACCGCGGGTCAACGGTCTTACGCGGGCATCTTCTCCGTCGGCTTTGCTTGCGGCCGCACACGCATCGTCGGTGGGGAAGCGGTTTCCGGTTCGCGTTTCTCCTCGACGGCGCTCGGTTTCGACTGCGCCTTGTGCATCTCCTTCGCGCGCGCCTTCCAATGCCAGCTTTCGAATTCGTAACACATGATCGTCTCCTTTCGCGAGTGGCGACTTCGGTGCCTCCCTTCGGTCGCTTCGGGTTGTCGCTTCATGCTACGCCTGCGGTTCGATGCGGGCAACTCGAGCACGCTCGCTGCTGCGTCAGAGCGCTTCGGTCTGCGCGGTGCGCGGACGCCACACGAGCAGACGCGCCTCGATCTTCGTCACGGCAAAATCGAGCAGCAGCGCGAAGACCGTCAGCACGACGATGCCGGCGATGACCGTATTGATGTCGAAAACGCCTTCCGCCTGCAGAATCAGGTAACCCACGCCTTTCGCGGAGCCCAGGTATTCGCCGACGACTGCGCCGACGAACGCCATTCCCACCGACGTGTGCAGGCTCGAGAACACCCACGACGTCGCCGACGGCAGATAGATCGAGCGCAGAAGCTGGCGCCGCGACGCACCGAGCATGCGCGCGTTCGCGAGCACGACGGGGCTTACTTCCTTCACGCCCTGATAAACGTTGAAAAAAACGATGAAGAACACGAGCGTCACGCCGAGGGCGACCTTCGACAGCACGCCGAGCCCGAACCACACGGCGAAGATCGGCGCGAGGATCACGCGCGGCATTGCATTCAGCGCCGTGATGTACGGCTCAGCCACGGCCGAAGCGGTCGGCGACAGCGCAAGCCACAGGCCGACGCCGAGGCCCAGGACGCTGCCGATTGCGAATGCCAGCAGCGTTTCCCACAACGTCACCGCAAGGTGGGGATAGATCTTGCCCGACGCGAACCACGCGACGACCACCTTGATGACCTCCAGCGGTCGTCCGAAGAAGAAAGCGATGCGGTTCGCGTATTCGGCATCGACGATCCCCGGGGTCGTCAATCCATACCAGATGACGAAGACGATCGCGAGGATCGCGACGTGCCACAGCGCGAGCTGCGCCGCGCCTAGTCGCGAGTCACCGCTTGCCCTGCGCATAGCCTTTCAGCACTTCGTCCTTGAGCACGTGCCAGACCGCCTCGTGCAGTGCGACGAAGCGCGGCGAAAGCCGGATTTCCGCAACGTCGCGAGGTCGCGGCAGATCGATCGTGAATTCGCCGATCGGATGTGTCGCGGGACCCGCGGACAGCACGACCACGCGGTCCGACAACGCGATCGCCTCCTCGAGGTCGTGCGTGATGAAGAGCACCGATTTGCGATTGGCCGACCACAGGTCGAGCAGCTCGTTCTCCATCAGCTGCCGCGTCTGGATGTCGAGCGCCGAGAACGGCTCGTCCATGAGCAGGATCTCGGGATCGAGGATCAGCATCTGCGCGAGCGCGACCCGCTTGCGCATGCCGCCGGAGAGCTGATGTGGATAGCGATTCTCGAAGCCGGCGAGACCTACCCGCGCAAGCCAATCACGCCCGCGGGCGATCGCGGTTTCGCGCGGCACGCCGCGGAACTCGAGGCCGGCGATCACATTGTCGAGCGCGTTGCGCCACGGCATCAGCGCGTCCGCCTGGAACATGTACCCGGCGCGCCCGTTGATGCCGGACAGCGGCTTTCCATCGACGACGGCCTCGCCCGACGACGGTGCAAGCAGGCCGGCGGCGACGTTCAGGAGCGTGGATTTGCCGCAGCCGGTGGGACCGACGACCGAGACGAATTCGCCGGGAGCAATCGCAAGCGACGTATCGGCGACGGCGACGTACCGCTCACCGGACGCCTTGCCGGCAAAGGCGCAGGTGATGCGATCGAGCGCGAGCGCCGCGGTGCCCGCGCGGACTGCCTCCCGCGCCCCGCCGCTCATCACTTGATGTTCTGCACCGCCTTCTGCTGAAACGACATGTCGACCGTCTTCGCGAGGTCGATCGTCTTGCCCTTCATCGTCGGGTCGAACGTGAGGAGGTCGTGCGCGACGTGCTCGCCGGCCTCCTTCGAGATGAAGCCGTCGTGCTTGAACGTCGCGAGGTTGTCCTCGAGCGCCTTCTTGTAGATCGCCTTGTCGGTGTAGTACTCGGGCGGCACCGCGGCCACGATCTCGTCGACCGACGAATGCTGGATGAACCGCAGCGCGCGGACCATCGCGTTGACGATCGCCTGCGCCGTGCGCGGATTCTGCTTCACCCACTCGGGCGGCGCATAGATGCAGCCGGCCGCATAGGCACCGCCGTAGACTTCCTGCATCCCCTTGGCGGTACGCGTATCGACGACGGGCATCACGGTCCCGTCGCTGACGAGCTGGGCGATGACGGGGTCGAGATTGGACAGCGCGTCGATCTCGCCGCGCTTCATGATCGCGACGGCACCGGCGCCGCCGCCGACACCGATGATCGACACCGCATCGGGCGGCAGGCCCGCCTTCGCGAGCAGGATGTTGACGAACATGTTCGTCGATGATCCGGGCGCCGTGACGCCGATCTTCATGCCCTTGAGATCCGCGGGCGACTTGTACGCCGCCGCCTTCGCCTTCGGCAGCGCGAGGACGATTCCTGAGTACTGACCTTCGAGGACGAGCGCCTCGATCGCGTTGCCCTTCGCCTGCTGCGAGATCGTGTGCTCGTACGCACCCGACACGACGTCGACGCTGCCCCCCAGAAGTGCCTGCAGCGCCTTCGCGCCGCCGGGAAAATCGGGAACGTCGACGTCGAGGCCTTCCTGCTTGAAGTAACCCTTGCGTTCGGCAATGGTGAGCGGCAGGTAGTAGATCAGCGACTTCCCGCCGACACCGATCGTGATCTTCGTTTTCTCGAGCGCCTGTGCATCGGCGCCCGCGGCGGCGAACACCGCAAGCGTGAGCGCGAAAAGACCGGCCAGCAGCTTCATTTGCGAAATCCCCCGTGCCGTCCCCAAAAAAGCGGACGATAGCAGATCAGCGACGCCCGGGCGTCGCCGTTTGAGCAACGACGCGCGCACCGCTCTGGTCGCGAAGCCGCTTCAGATGCTCGGCGATCGATGGACCCATTGCCATGACCGGTTCCGGCGCGTGCAGGCGTGCCAGGCCCTTGCGCGCCGCGTCGAACGCCGCATCGATGTCGTCGTTGCGGCGCATGGCCTGCGTGAAGAAAGCTTCCCCGAACGCGGATGCCGATATGCCGCCGTCGCAGTCGCGCCCGCGCACGTCGGCCGCCGACGACGCGATCACCAGCGTCTCGTCGTCCTTCAGCGCGTCGACCCACGCGCCGGCATTGCATGTCGAGACGACGACGATGCGCCATCGGATGCCGGCGGCATCGAGCAGCTCCTTGAGGCCCTGCGGCGAAAGGTTGACGAGCTCGAGCGGACGGTTCACCGCATTCAACGTGTGATCGGACCGCGAGGTGCCAGTCAGGTAAATCATCACGACGTCGTCGTCGGCGTCGATCAGGTCGCCGATCTCGAGCAGCACCTCTCGCAGGTTCGTGATCGTCGCGAAGGGTCGCTCGGCGATCGTCAGCGGACTGTTGACGAGCACCATCGACCGGCCTCGCGTTTTCCAGCGCTCGTCCATCGTGCGCTTGGCCGCGTCGACGTCGGTGACGAACCCGGGGTGCCGCGCGTCGGGCGCGAATCCGACGAAGTAAAGATCGGCCACCCCCGGTCGCTCGTCCTCGAGATCGTCGAGCGCGCGGTCGAGCATGAATTGCTGGGCGGCGAGAACGGGCTCGGACGCGGGATTCATCGCCTCGCCGCTCGCCTGTGCAGCGTCGAATTCGCGCCACCAGGGCTCGATCGGACCGGCGAGCGGCGCGAACCAGAGCGGCGCAACGAGCAGTGCACCGGCGAAGGCAGCGAATGCGCGTCGATGCCGGCGATGGGACTCGATGCAAACGTAGACGCCGCGCACCGCGACGACGAACATCCACGCGAGCACCGCGTCGTCGAACACGTCGCGCGCAAGCTGCGACACCTGGCCGGCCGCACCCGGAAGGCTCGGCAGGAGGTGCACGATCTGGATGGCGGGAAACGACGCCAGCATGACGACCGGCAACGCGAGGTAGACGTCGCGCTCGCGGCGCAGCACCGCGATCAGCGCGCTCATCAGAACGAGAAGGCCGAGCGAGAACAGTTCGCCCTGCAGGCCGCCGAGCGAGAAGCGCGCATCCGGCGGCGCGCGGACCCAATCGGCGTCGATGTCGATCGCCGCCGACACCAGGACGACGAGGACGAGCTGTGCCGCCGAAACGCGGAACGAACCGCGTTCGACGCGCATGAAGAGCGCGAGCCGCAGCCCGGCGGCCAGGTTGCGCCCGAGTTCCCTCAACGCGTCGCGCACGACGCTCCGCTCAGCGCGCGTCGGCATCGTGATCGGCGATGAACGTCGCAACGCGTTCCGCGTCGGCCGGCAGTCGCGTGCAGTGCTGCGGCCGCGACTCGAGATCCGCGTAAGCAGACGGCCGGGGCGGTTCGATGCCGAGCGCTTCGCGAATCGTCGCGGCGAACTTCGCGGGCAGAGCCGTCTCGAGACAGATCATCGGCGTGCCGCGCTCGCGGAACCGCTGCGCGACGCCCACCCCGTCGGCCGTATGGGGATCGATCAATACGCCGTAGCGCGCATGCACGTGGCGGATCGTCGCGATGCGGTCGGCGTGCGTGCTGCGGCCGGACACGAATCCGGATGCCTCGATGCGGGCGTGCAGCGGGGTACCCGCAACGTCGAACCGACCATCGCGATCGAGTGTGCGCCAGAGCGCCGCCAACGCCTCGGCATCGCGGCCGACGATGTCGAAGAGATAGCGCTCGAAGTTGGACGCCTTCGATATGTCCATCGACGGCGACGATGTGGCCCGCGTCTCGGGCACGCCGCGCGGCCGGTAGCGCCCGCTGCGAAAGAACTCGTCGAGCACGTCGTTCTCGTTGGTCGCGACCACGAGCCGCGCGATCGGCAGTCCCATCTCGCGCGCAACATGGCCGGCGAGGACATTGCCGAAATTGCCGGACGGAACTGCGAAGGTCACCCATTCTCCGTCACGCGAAGTCGCGGCGAAATAGCCGCTGAAGTAATAGACGACCTGCGCCGCGATGCGGGCCCAGTTGATCGAATTCACGGCGCCAAGCGCGTGCCGCGCCTTGAAGACCGGGTCGCCGGCAAGCGCCTTGACGATGTCCTGGCACTGGTCGAACGTGCCGTCGATCGCGAGGTTGTGGATGTTCGGCTCGTCGAGCGCGTACATCTGCGCCTGCTGGAAAGCGCTCATCCGTCCGCGCGGCGAAAGCATGAAGACGGCGATCCGCTGCTTGCCGCGCATCGCGTGTTCCGCGGAGCTGCCCGTGTCCCCCGACGTGGCGCCGATGACGTTGATGCGGCGGGCCCCACCGCGAAGCGCGTACTCGAACAGATTGCCGAGCAGCTGCAGCGCGACGTCCTTGAACGCGAGCGTCGGCCCGTTCGACAGGTGCAGCAGATGAAAGCCCGGCTCGAGTGTCGAAAGTGGCGTGATGGCGTCGCTTCCAAATGCGCGAGCCGTGTAGGTGCGCGCGATCAGCGTGCGCAGCGCGTCACCGGGAATGTCGCCGACGAAGCGCCGCAGGACCTCGTAGGCGAGGTCGGGATACGGCAGCCCGCGAAGCACCGCAAGCTCGCCGGCGGACAATCGCGGATAAGCCTGCGGCACCGCGAGTCCGCCGTCGGGCGCGAGCCCTTCGAGCAGGATCGACTGGAACGGCTGCGGCGCGTCGCCCCACGCGCCGCGCGTGCTGATGTAGTTCATCGGCTATCGGCGCTGCCCGTCGACCGACGGCGCGCAACGGCCGCTCCCGTGCCGCCTGGAGAACGCGGCCCTGTCACGCGAGGTCCTCGAGGCGAATGCGCACGACGCTGCCGCGTACCGTCGGCAGCGATTCGATGCGCGCGATCGCGTCGACGACACGGTGCTCGATGGACCTGTGCGTGAGCAGGATGATGTCGGTCTGGTCCTCGCCTTCGGTGGGCTCCTTCTGGATCATCGCGTCGATCGAGATCTCGCGATCGGCGAGGATGCGGGTGATGTCGGCGAGGACGCCCGGCCGGTCGAGCACGCGCATGCGCAGGTAATAGCTCGTCTCGACGTCGCCGATCGGCAGGAACGGCACGTCGGTCAACTGGTCGGGCTGGAAGGCGAGGTGCGGCACGCGATGCTCGGGATCGGCCGTGTGCATGCGGGTCACGTCGACGAGGTCGGCGATCACCGCGCTCGCCGTCGGCTCGGCGCCTGCGCCCGCGCCGTAATACAGCGTCGGGCCGACCGCATCGCCCTTCACCAGCACCGCGTTCATCGCGCCTTCGACGTTCGCGATCAGTCGTTTCGCCGGAATCAGCGTCGGGTGCACGCGGAGCTCGATGCCGTTGCGTGCGCGCCGCGTGATGCCGAGAAGCTTGATTCGATAGCCGAGCTCCTCCGCATAACGGATGTCCTCGCGGGTGAGCTTCGTTATGCCCTCCGCGTACGCCTTGTCGTACTGCATGGGAACGCCGAACGCGATCGCCGACATGATGGTGAGCTTGTGCGCGGCGTCGGTTCCTTCGACGTCGAACGTGGGATCGGCCTCCGCATAGCCGCGCGCCTGCGCCTCGGCGAGCGCCGCCTCGAACGTCGAGCCGCTGTCGCGCATCGTCGACAGGATGAAATTCGACGTCCCGTTGATGATGCCTGCGATCCATTCGATCCGGTTCGCGGTGAGGCCTTCGCGCAGCGCCTTGATGATAGGTACGCCGCCGGCCACGGCGCCCTCGAACGCGACCATCACGCCCTTCGCATGCGCGGCGGCGAAGATCTCGTTGCCGTATTCGGCGAGGAGCGCCTTGTTCGCGGTGACGACGTGCTTGCCGTGGGTGATCGCATCGAGGATCAGCGTGCGCGCGGGCTCGATGCCGCCGATCAGCTCGCAGACGATGTCGACGTCGCGGCTGCGGACGAGCGCAGCCGTATCGTCGGTGAACTGCACCCCCGTGATGCCGCGCGTGCCCTGCCGCGCGCGTTCCAGCGTCCGCGTGCCGATCCACGTGATGCGAATCGGGCGGCCCGCCCGCCGCGTGATCTCCTCCTCGTTACGCCGCAGCACGTCCCAGGTGCCACGGCCCACCGTGCCGAAGCCGACGAGGGCGACGTGGATCGGCTTCAAAGCAATCCGTCCGCCCGGAACATCTGCTTGATTCCCCGTATCGCCTGCCGCGTGCGCGCTTCGTTCTCGATCATCGCGAAGCGCACATGCGAGTCGCCATAGGCACCGAAGCCGATGCCCGGCGACACCGACACTTTCGCCTCGGCGAGCATGTGCTTCGCGAATTCGAGCGAACCCAGCGCCTTGTAAGCGTCGGGGATCTTCGCCCACACGTACATCGAGGCCTTCGGCACTTCCACCATCCACCCCGCCTCGTGCAGGCCCTTGACGAGCACGTCCCGGCGGCGCTCGTAGCGTTGGGTGATCCCGGTCACGCAGTCCTGGGGGCCTTCGAGTGCGGCTATCGCCGCCACCTGGATCGGCGTGAACGTCCCGTAGTCGTGATAGCCCTTGATGCGCGAGAGCGCGTAGACGAGTTCGCGGTTGCCGACCATGAAGCCGATCCGCCAGCCGGCCATGTTGTAGCTCTTGGACATCGTGAAGAACTCGACCGCTACGTCGCGCGCGTCGGGTACCTGCATGATGGACGGCGCCTTCCAGCCGTCGAAGCAGATGTCGGCGTAGGCGAGATCGTGCACGACCCAGAAGCCATGCTGCTTTGCGAGCGCTATTAGCTTGTCGAAGAACGGCAAGTCGACGCATTGCGCGGTCGGGTTCGCGGGGAAGTTAACGATGAGCATCTTCGGCTTCGGCACCGAGAGCTTGATCGCCTGCTCGAGCTCCTCGAAAAAATCGACGTCCGGCGTGAGCCGGATCTGCCGGATGTCGGCACCCGCGATGACGGGCCCGTAGATGTGGATCGGATAGCTCGGATTCGGAACGAGCACGGTGTCGCCGCGGCCGAGCGTCGCGAGCGCCAGATGCGCGATGCCCTCCTTGGAGCCGATGGTGACGATCGCTTCGGTCTCCGGGTCGAACGACACGCCAAAGCGCCGGTCGTACCAGTGGCAGATGGCGCGGCGCAGCCGCGGAATGCCCTTCGACACCGAATAGCCGTGGGTATCGCCGCGCTGCACGGTCTCGACCAGCTTGTCGACGATGTGCGCAGGCGTCGGGCCGTCGGGGTTGCCCATTCCGAAATCGATGATGTCCTCGCCGCGCCGGCGGGCCTCCATCTTGAGCTCGCTCGTGATGCTGAAAACGTACGGCGGGAGACGATCGATGCGCGCGAAATGCGTACGGGGAGGCGAGGCCATGGTCTTCTCGTAAGCGCCCGGAACCGTCCGAGCGACGAAAGATCGGAGAGGACTACAATCGTAAAGGAAATCGCGCGTTTACCGCAATGCACCAATGAAGTTTCATCTGCAGGCGCCGGCGTCGAACGTCGTCACGGGGAGCGGGCCCGGGTGGGTACGCGTGGGCAGCGAAGAATACCGCGGCAACGTGATCGTCACCGCCGAGCGCGTGGACCCTGGCTTCGCACCGGAGGGGTTCGATGCATTGCGCGACGAGGACTTCGCGGCGCTCCTGCGCGACACGTCGCCCGAGATCGTGCTGCTCGGCACCGGCGCCAGGCAGCGCTTTCCGCGCCCGGCGGTCGTTGCACCGCTCACGAACGCGAACGTCGGGCTCGAGGTGATGGACAC
>DATIEN010000132.1:0-7459 GCA_035455705.1 Casimicrobiaceae bacterium
CCACTGCAAAGAGGATCGTACGAGAGGGCGACCGGCAGCACCGGCGGCCGTTGCGCGCAGCGCCGATACACTTCCCACGCACCGGCGCGCAATGCGCCGAAGCGGCCGCTGCGGGAGGTGACGCCTTCGGGTGCCAGATAGACGACGCGGCCGGTCGAGATCAGCTCGACGAGGCGGCCGATCTGCCCCGAGATCGTCGCGCGAAAGCCGGGATCGAGCGCGCGCAGCGTCTCGCGGCGCAGCCGCCGCAGGCCCCAGTGCGCGAGCCGCAACGGACCGAGCATTGCCGGCTCGATCGCATTGACGCGGTCGGGCAGCGTGCCGAGCATCGATTCGATCTCGCGGCGGCCCCGATCGCACAAGACGTCCCGCGGATCGGCATCGCCGAAGCCCGCGCTGCGCAGCGCCGCTATCGTTTCGCCGAGCGTGTATTCGCGAATGCGGCGGATCGGCTGCACGCGCAGGATCCGGAAGAGCCCCTCGAGCGGCACGCGGCCGAGCAGCCACGTGATCGGCCGCGGCCATGTCGTGAGCAGATCGCTCACGAAGCCGCGCCTGAACAGGTCCTCGCGCGCCGCGCAGAACGGCAACGGGTTCACGATCCGCAAGCCGCGGCGGCGGCACAGCGCGGCGGTGAGCACCGGCACGTCGCAGTCGCGCAGGTGATTCGAGACGACGAGCGTGCCGGGCTCGAGCCGGAAGTCCGGCGGGATCAGCTCGGCATTGCGTACGACGGCACGCACCGCAAGATCGAAGCAGCACGCGGTGAGCCACGTGAACGGCGGGTGGGGATCGAGCTCGGCGTCGGACAGCCAGTCGAACGACATGGATCGGTCAAGCGGTCGGGCCGTGCACGGCGGCGGCTGATCCTCTGGGTTTGGCGCGTACGCGCCGTGCCTCGTGTGCGGGCTTTCACGGCGAGGCGACGGTTGGGGGACATGCGTGGGACCCTGTCCACGGGCAAAAAATCCGTCCGCGCGGCGCAATCGGGGCGTCGCGGCGCGAGCGGTTCCCGCTGCCGATTCGCGACCAAGCTCGTGGCCCGCGCGCGCGAGGCGATGCCGCGCGGTTCGCTACCAGAACTCGAACGACGACTGCAGCACCGGCGCGAAGCTTCGCCGATGCGCGGGACACGGCCCGTGCAGGTCGAGCGCCGCGAGGTGCTCGGGGGTCCCGTATCCCTTGTGCCGCGCGAAGCCGTACAGCGGGTACTGGCGGTCGAGTTCAACGAGCATCGCGTCGCGCGTCGTCTTGGCGATGATCGAGGCGGCCGATATCGCCGGCACGTCGCGATCCCCCTTGACGATCGCGTAGGCGGGGCACGCGAGCTGCGGACAGCGATCGCCGTCGATCAGCGCTTCGATCGGCTGCACGGCGAGCGCCTCGACCGCCCGGCGCATCGCGAGCAGCGTCGCACGCAGGATGTTCATCGCGTCGATCTCGCCGACGTCGCTCGCGGCGGCCGCCCATGCGATCGCCTTGACGCGAATCTCGGCGGCCACGCGTTCGCGCGCTTCGGGCGTCATCACCTTGGAGTCGCGCAGTCCCCGGACCTTGCGCCTGGGATCCAGGATCACGGCGGCCGCGACGACCGGTCCCGCGAGGGGTCCGCGTCCGGCTTCGTCGATGCCTGCGACGAGCATCGCGTCAGGACGCCTGTCGGGCGCTTTGCGCACCGAGCGCGCGATCGAGCTCGGCGAGCACGGCGTCGGCCGCGACGGCGCCCGTATCGAGGGCGAGCTTGTCGCTCATGCGTCCGAACAGCGTCTCGATGCGTCTGCGCGTCACGGTATCGTCGAACAGGTTCAATGCGGCCTGCGCAAGATTGCCCGCAGTCGCGTCGTCCTGCAAGAGCTCAGGCACGACGAAGCGACCGGCGAGCACGTTCGGAAGCCCGACCCACGGCACGAGCAGCTTGCGCCGCACGATGTGCGCGGTGAGCGCGCTCACGCGGTAGAAGATGACGTGCGGGCACCGCGCAAGCGCGGCTTCGAGCGTCGCCGTGCCGGAGGCGACCAGCGCGACGTCGGCGGCGCGGAGCGCGTCGCCGGCGTGTCCATAGAGGATCGTGAGCGGCAGCGCGTCGTGATGGCCGCGGTGCTGCGCCTCGAGGAACGCGTCGCGCGTCGTGCGCGAGACGAGCGGAACGACGAACCGCGCATCGGGACGCGCGTCGACGATGCGCGCGGCCGCGTCGAGCACGAGGCTCGCGTGCATCTCGATCTCCGAGAGCCGGCTGCCCGGCAAGAGCGCGAAGAGCGGCGTTGCGCCCCGCAACTTGAGCGTCTCGCGCGCGGCCCGCCGCGCGCCGGGTGTCGCGGCATCCTTCGCGAGCGGATGCCCGACGTAGGTCACCGCAATGCCCGCCTCGTCGTAGAGCGGCGGCTCGAACGGGAAGAGCGCGAGCATGCGGTCGACCGAGCGGCCGATCGTCGCCAGGCGCTCGCGCCGCCAGGCCCACACCGACGGGCTCACGAAATGCACGGTGCGGATGCGGCGCCGCTTCAATCGCCGCTCGAGGCCGAGGTTGAAATCGGGCGCATCGACACCGACGAAGACGGGCACGCGCTCGCGCACGAAGCGCCGCAGCACCTGGCGGCGCAGCGCGAGGAGCGCGGGCAGATGCGCGATCACCTCGGAGATGCCGCGCACGGCGAGGCGCTCGAGCGGCGCGAACGCCTCGCAGCCCGCGGCCTGCATGCGCGGACCCGCGATGCCCGCGAAGCGCACCGACGGACGGCGGCGGCAAACCGCGTCGATCAGCGTCGCGGCAAGGGCGTCGCCCGACGCCTCGCCCGCGACGATGCCGATCGTGACGTGCGACATCAGCGAACGATGCCGCGCCGGCTTTCGGACAGGAACGTGGCGAGCGGCGCGACGAGCGGCTGCGTCGCCGCGTCGCGGACGAGCACTTCGCGGGCCGCGTCCAGCGACAGGCCGGCGCGATAGAGCGTCCGGTACGCGCGGCGAACGACGGCGATGTCGTCCGCCGAGAAGCCGCGGCGGCGCAATCCCTCGTTGTTCGTGCCGGCCGGCCTGGCCGGGTAGCCCTGCACCGTCACGTAGGGCGGCACGTCCTGCAGCACGATCGCGCCCGCGGCGAGCATCGCGTGCGCGCCGATGCGGCAGAACTGGTGCACACCGGCGTACGCGCCGAGCACCGCGAAATCGCCGATCGTCACGTGTCCGGCGATCTGCGCGTTGTTCGAGAACGTCGTGTGATCGCCGACGACGCAATCGTGCGCCACGTGCGTGTACGCGAGGAACAGGTTGCCGTTGCCGATCGTCGTCGTGCCCCGGTCCTGCGCGGTGCCGGCGTGGATCGAGACGTATTCGCGCACGACGTTGTCGTCGCCCAGCACCGTGGCCGTGGGCTCGCCGCCGTACTTGCGATCCTGCGGCACGTCGCCGACGGAAGCGAACTGGAAGATCCGGTTGCGCGCGCCGATCGTCGTGCGGCCGGTGACGACGACGTGCGGCCCTATCCGGGTTCCGGGGCCCATCGCGACGTCGCCGCCGACGATCGAGAAGGCGCCGATCGACACGTCGTCGGCGATCCGCGCGCCGGCATCGACGAGCGCGGTCGGATGGATGAGGGGCACGTTCTCGTTCTCGCGCGCGGCAAACGGACGGGCTCGGCGCTACACGGGCAGGGGCGGCGTCGGCGGCACGTCGCGGATCGCGGCGAGAAGCTTCGCCTCGCAGACGATGTCATCGCCGACCATCGCCTTCGTGCGAAAGCGGCCGATGCCCCGCACGGCGCGCTCGAGATGCGCCTCGAGCAGCAGCGTGTCGCCGGGCACGACCTGCCGCTTGAAGCGCGCCTCGTCGATGCCGGCGAAGAGCACGAGCTGGCTACCGTCGCGGCGCGCGACGTCGGAGAGCATCGTGAGGAGGCCCGCGACCTGCGCCATCGCCTCGATGACCAGCACGCCGGGCATCACCGGATACGCGGGGAAGTGGCCCTGGAAGAAGGGCTCGTTGATCGTGACGTTCTTCACCGCGCGCACGAAGCTTCCGGGCTGCCAGTCGA
The DNA here is from genome assembly GCA_035455705.1 of Casimicrobiaceae bacterium. GTDB lineage: Bacteria > Pseudomonadota > Gammaproteobacteria > Burkholderiales > Casimicrobiaceae > VBCG01. Next base: position 4,034 of record DATIEN010000132.1, read on the forward strand.
GCACGCGGTCGACGAGCAGCATCGGGTAGCGATGCGGCAGAAGCCGGCGGATGATGCCGATGTCGAGCTCAGCCATTGTCCTCCCCCCGCGCTCGCTCGTTGTCGTTTGCCGGCCGCGCCGCCTCGAGCCTGTCCACGCGCTCGGCGAGCTCCCGCAGGCGCCGCATCTGCGAGGCGACCCGTTTCCAGGTGCGATGAGGCAGCGCAGGAAACGCGCCAGTGTATATCCCCGGTTCGCGAATCGAATCGTAGACCTGCGTGGCGGCCGAGATCACGGTGCCCGCCGCGATGTCGAGATGGCCGCCGATCATCGCCGCTCCGCCGATGCGGCAGCGCGCGCCGATGCGCGTCGAGCCGGCGATGCCGACGCAGCCGGCGATCGCCGTGTGCGCGCCGATCACGCAGTTGTGCCCGATCTGGATCTGGTTGTCGAGCTTGACGCCCTCCTCGATCACCGTGTCGTCGATCGCGCCCCGGTCGATCGTCGTGTTCGCGCCGATCTCGACGTCGTCGCCGATCACGACGCGGCCGAGTTGCGGGATCTTGCGCCAGCGCCCCGCGTCCTCCGCGAGGCCGAAACCGTCAGCGCCGATCACCGCGCCGCTGTGCACGAGCGTGCGCGCGCCGACGACGCAACGCGCATAGATCGTCACGTGGGGGTCGAGCACCGCGCCGTCCCCGATGCTCGCGTCGTCGCCGACGGCGCACAGCGCGCCCACGACGGCGTGCTCTCCGACGTGCGCATTCGCGCCGATGACCGCGTGCGCACCGATGCTCGCCGTCGCCGCGATCCGGGCGCGCGTGCCGATGCGCGCCGTGGGGTCGATCCCGGCCGCGGGCGCAGGCTGCGGATGCAGGATCGCCGCGACGCGCGCAAAGATGGCGTAGGGATTCGCGGACACGAGCCTCGGCAGCGCCGTCGCGGCCGCCGCGGCCGGGTCGACGATCACCGCGGACGCGCGCGTCGCCGCGAGCTGCGCGCGGTAGCGCGGATTGGCGAGGAATGCGATGTCGCCGCTTCCCGCGCGCTCGAGCGTCGCCACGCGGACGACGACGACGTCATCGCCTTCGAGCGTTGCGCCGGTCAGTCGCGCGAGCTCGGAGAGCGGCCTGCCGGCGGACTCGCGCAATGACGACATCGCGCCGGTCCGCCGGTCGCTGCTACTTGTCGGCGAGCGCCTTGATCACCCGGTCGGTGATGTCGATGCGCTGGCTCGCGTAGACGACCGGGTCCTGCAGGATCAGGTCGTATTTCTCGTCGGCGGCGATCTGCTGGATCACCTTGTTCGCGCGCTCCTGGATCCCCGCCAGCTCCTCGTTGCGGCGAAGGTTGAGATCCTCGCGGAATTCGCGCTGCATCCGGGTCAGGTCGCGCGACTGGTTGGCAAGATCGCGCTCCCTGTTGCGCCGGTCGGCTTCCGGCATGGTTGCGCCATCGCGGTCGAGCGTCGACTGCAGATCGCGCACCTGCTTCGCGAGCTTCTGGATCTCGGCGTCGCGCGTCGCAAATTCCTTCTCGATCTTCGCCTGCGCGCGCTTGGCGGGCGCCGCCTCGCGGAAGAGGCGCTCGGTGTTGACGAAGCCGATCTTGTAGTCGGCCGCCGCGGTTGCCGTGCACGCGACGACCAGCGCCGCCGCCGCGCACGCGCGCACGAGCCATCGCGACTTGACGCTGCACCGCTCTCGGCGCTTGCACGAAAGCACGGGTCTCCCCTCGCGGGTTGGAAAAGCGTGCATTCTAGAACGCCGCGCCCGCCTGGAACTGGAATCGCTGGATGTGATCGCCCTGCTTCGAGTTGAGCGGGATCGCGTAGCTGAACTTGAGCGGCCCGATCGGCGAGCTCCAGGCCACACCGGCGCCGGCCGAGTAACGGAACGATTCGAACTGCGGCTGCTGGCCGTTGGCGTAGATCTCGCCGGCATCGAGGAAGAGGCTCGCGCGCACCGCCTTCTCGCCCTTCAGGATCGGATAGAAGGCCTCGAGGTTGCCGATGATCTTGCGCTTGCCGCCCAGTGCGTTGCCGAACTGGTCCTGCGGACCGAGCGACGCCGTGTCATAGCCGCGCACCGAGTTGACCCCGCCGGCGAAGAACGCCTTGAAGAACGGCAGCGGCTTGCCGGAGAAGCCGTTGCCGTAGCCCAGGTCGGCGCGCGCCATCAGCACGAGGTCTCGCCAGACCGGCCAGTAGACCGAGTGCGTGTACTGGATCTTGTAGTAGGCGAGGTCGCCGAACGGCAGTCCGGTCTCCAGCAGGACGCTCTGCAGCCTGCCCCGGGTCGGGTACAGCACGTCGTCGCGCGTGTCGCGCGCCCAGCCGGCGGTCAGGATGTAGGCGTTCGTCGACGACCCGAATTCGTTGACGAACAACTGGTAGGCGAGCGGGCTGTTGTCGAACAGCGTGATCCGCGTGTGCTCGTAGCGCCCGCCGAAGTTGATCGTGTCGATCTCGGTGATCGGCACGCCGAATCCGACGGCCGCGCCGAGCGTGTCGGACGCGTACTGCGCGATGTCGAGACCCGTCGGGTCGAGACTCTTGTCGTAGAGCTCGAGCGTACGAGAGATGCCGTCGACCGTGTAGTACGGCTGCTGGAACAGCATCGAGTACGTGCGGTTGAAGCGGCCGGTGTTGACGCCGAGCGACAGCGCGTTGCCGGTGCCGAAGATGTTCTCCTGCGAGATCGAAGCATTCAGCACGATGCCTTCGTCGCTCGAGTAGCCGACGCCGGCGAGCAGGTTGCCGGTCTGTTTCTCGCTCACCGATACCTCGACGTCCACCTGGTCGGCGCTTCCGGGCACCGGCGGCGTCTCGACCGTCACGTTGTCGAAGTAGTTCAGGCGGCGCACGCGCACCTTCGACCGCTCGATCCGCGGGCCGTCGTACCACGCATCCTCGATCTGGCGCAATTCGCGGCGGACCACCTCGTCCTTGGTCTTCGAGTTGCCGGTGATGTTGATCCGGCGCACGTACGCGCGGCGCCCCGGATCGACGTAGAACGTGAACGACGCCTTCGCGTCGTTGCGGTCGACCTCGGGCACCGCGTTCACGTTCGCGAACGCGTAGCCTTCGGCGCCGAGGCGCGCGCTGATGTCCTTCGCCGACGCCTGCAGCTTCTCGCGCGAGAACACGTCGCCGGGCTTCAGCTGCACGAGCTTCTGCAACTCGTCGGCCGGCACGACGAGGTCGCCCGCGATGCGCACGTCGCCGACGGTGAAGCGCGGGCCTTCGCTCACGTTGACCGTGATGAAGATGTCTTCCTTGTCCGGCGAGATCGACACCTGCGTCGACTCGACGTTGAACTCGAGGTAGCCGCGGTCCTGGTAGAAGCTCCGCAGCGTCTCGAGGTCGGCGGAGAGCTTCTGCTTCGAGTACTGGTCGTTCTTCGTGTACCAGGTGAACCACCCCGGCGTCGTCAGCGTCATCTCGG
>DATIEN010000133.1:0-3697 GCA_035455705.1 Casimicrobiaceae bacterium
CAAGCATCTGCCAGAGCGGCGCCAAATCCGGCTTCGCGGCAGCGATCCACGCGGCGAGCGCGCCCTTCGCTCGCAGAAGCTTCGGCCACGGGGTGTCGAGGCCCGCGTTCGACACGCCGTGGATGCCGCGCGCGAGGCGTACGAAGCCACGGGCTCGGTTCGAGCCGAACGCCGCGGACGACGGGTCGCCGGCCACGAGGTTGAATCCGTTGTAGTCGGCTGCACCGGCGACGATCGCCGCGAGCGCGTCCGCGAAGCCCCGGCGGTCGCGCAGCAGCGCGGGTACGAGCGCGCCGCGCGACGGCGCATTCGCGTCGAATCGTCCCGGCTCGCGCACGTTGGTCACGAACGCGAAGCGGCCGTCGGGCGCGAGGCCGAGCCACGTTCCTCCCTGCGCCAGGTCGCGACCGGCGAGGATCGGCGACGCGCCGGCATCGCGCCACCAATGCGCCGCTTGCGCGGGGCGGGCATGGTACTCGTCGCGATTGGCGGCGAGCACCACCGCGTAGCGCGAATGGGCGTCGAGCGCGACCACGGCGAGACACATGACGGGCGATCAGAGGGACGGTCGCGCGCGCGGCGTTTCCGTCGATACCGCGTAGGGAAGCGCACGACGCACGAGGAGCGGCCCGTCGGGCGCGCCGAGCGCGAGGTCAGCGGCGTCGGCGGCCGAAATCTGCACCACGGCGAGAAGCGAGATGCCGCCGCGCGCGTCGGGCGCCGCATCGACGACGGTGCCGCACGGCTGGCTTGTGTCGAACGACGCCGAGTAGAGCCGCGTTGCCACGGCCGCGTCCAGCGCTTGCGCGTGGAAGGCGAACAGCCGCTCCTTGAGACGGCCGAGGTACTGCATGCGCGCGACGATCTCCTGTCCGGGGTAGCACCCCTTGGTGAAGCTGACGCCCCCGAGGAGATCGAAGTTCAACGCCTGCGGGATGAACAGGTCGCTCGTGACCGCGCTGATCCACGGCACGCCGGCCGCGATCCCGAACCATCGCCACTCGCGGTTGCCGACCCATGGCGCGTGGCGGACGAGTGCCGCCTGCAGCATCGGGGCTTCCGCCTGCGGCGCGACGACCGCGACGCGGCGATCGGGCAGCATGAACGCCTGCGCGCCGCTGCCGAACCCGACGGCGCAGGAGGGGTCGAGCGACACGCCGAACGCCTCGCGCGCGGCGTCGGCCGTCCCTTCGCCGGCGATGCCGATCAGCGTCGACGCGCGTTGCGCATCGTCGATCGTCGTCTTCGCACGCAGCACGAACATCGCAAGCCGCTTGCGGATTGCTTCGGCAAGATCGGCGGCGAGCAGCATCGTGACCGCGTCGCCGGCGGGCGAGCGCCAAAGAACGCCGTTCGCGAGCGTGCGGCCCTTCGGCGAGTTGTAGGTCCAGTACTGGCCGCGGCCCGGAGGAAGCGAACGGACGTCGCTCGAGAGCTGGCCCTGCAGGAAGTCGACGGCGTCGGCGCCGGTCACGCGAAGCGCGCTCCATCCGGTGTCACGGCAGGCGGCGGGGGTGGGAAGCGGCATTGCGCAGTCTTCTTTCTGCAAGGGTGAAGCGCCCGTTCGCGTGCCCTCGTCGCGGCGGTCCGCATGCGGTCGGCGAGCGAGGATGGCGTGCTAGAATAACGAGTTACCTGCACCTCGCGTTTACCCGATTGTACGGGCGAATCCAGGGGCGGGCGTGACTTCAACCACTTCGCACACCGGCGTTTCAGGGTGTCCGGGCCGCGCGCCGCGCGAGCCGGAGCGCAAGCCGCCGGTGGAGGCCAACCCTGATAGAGGAGCACCATGTCCGTCACCATGCGCCAGATGCTGGAGGCCGGCGTTCATTTCGGCCACCAGACCCGCTACTGGAATCCGAAGATGGCCGACTACATCTTCGGCCAGCGCAACAAGATTCACATCGTCAACCTCGAAAAGACGCTGGCGATGTACAACGACGCGATGAAATACGTGCGCCAGCTCGCGCAGAATCGCGGGACGATCCTGTTCGTGGGCACGAAGCGCCAGGCACGCGAGATCATCGCCGAGGAGGCGCAGCGCTGCGGCATGCCGTACGTCGACCATCGCTGGCTCGGCGGCATGCTGTCGAACTTCAAGACCGTCAAGCAGTCGATCAAGCGCCTCAAGGACCTCGAGACGATGAAGCAGGACGGCACGTTCGACCGCATGTCGAAGCGCGAGGCGCTGTCGCACCAGCGCGAGCTCGACAAGCTCGAGAAGAGCTTGGGCGGCATCAAGGACATGACGGCGCTGCCCGACGCGGTCTTCGTCATCGACATCGGCTATCACAAGATCGCGGTCACCGAGGCGAAGAAGCTCGGCATCCCGATCGTCGCCGTCGTCGACACGAACCACAATCCCGACCCGATCGACTACGTGATCCCCGGCAACGACGACTCGAGCCGGGCGATTCGCCTCTACGCGCGCGGCGTCGCCGACGCGGTGCTGGAAGGCAAGACGAACACGATCCAGGAGATCGTCAGCACGGGCGACGAGTTCGTGGACGAGGCGACCGCCTGAAGGCCACGCCTCCTGCAACGGCGCGGACAACCTCCGCCCCGGCGCGCCTCGCGGACCGCCTGGAGCGGCCAGGCGGGCGGGTTCGGAACTCGAAGCCGTTCCGATCGCAACGAATGATGGAGCAACGCAATGCCGGAGATTTCCGCAAGCAGAGTGATGGAGCTGCGCCAGCGCACTGGGCTCGGCATGATGGAATGCAAGAAGGCGCTGACCGAGGCGGAAGGTGATCTCGCGAAGGCCGAAGAGATTCTTCGCATCAAGAGCGGCGCCAGGGCGAGCAAGGCCGCCTCGCGCGTCGCCGCCGAAGGGGTCATCGGCCTCGCCGTCGGCGCCGACGCGAAGACGGCGGCGCTGGTCGAGGTGAACTGCGAGACCGATTTCGTCGCGAAGAACGACGAGTTCCGCGCGTTCGCGAACCAGGTCGCGCAGATCGTGATGCGCGAGCGGCCGGCCGACGTGGCGGCTCTTCTCGCACGCACGCTCGAGTCGGGCGACACCGTCGAGGCGCGCCGCGTCGCGCTGGTGCAGAAGATCGGTGAGAACCTGTCGATCCGCCGTTTCGTGCGCGTCGCCGCGCAGGGTCGCGTCGCCTCCTACGTGCACGGCGGCCGGATCGGCGTCCTCGTGGACTACACCGGGGGCAGCGAGGCGCTCGGCAAGGATCTCGCGATGCACGTCGCCGCGACGAAGCCCGTCGCCGTGTCGCGCGAGCAGGTTCCCGCCGACGTCGTCGAGAAGGAGCGCAACATCGCCCGGGCGCGCGCCGGCGAGTCGGGCAAGCCTGCCAACATCGTCGAAAAAATGGTAGAAGGTGCAGTCGCCAAGTTCCTGTCCGACGTCACATTGCTGCCGCAGCCCTTCGTGAAGAACGACAAGCAGACGGTCGCCGACCTCGTGCAGGGACAGGGCGCGCGCGTCAACGGCTTCGTGCTCTATGTCGTCGGCGAGGGCATCGAGAAGCGGAAGGACGACTTCGCTGCGGAAGTGGCGGCGATGGCGCGAGGCTGACATCGCGCCGCGCGGCCCACGTCGGAGCCACGGATGAGTCCACCCGAAAGCGCCGTGAGCGCGGCCATCGCGCCGCTGCCGGGCGTCACCCCGGCCCCCGCGCGGGCGCCGGCCTATCGCCGCGTCCTGCTCAAGCTGTCCGGCGAGGCGCTGATGGGCTCCAAC
>DATIEN010000134.1:0-2386 GCA_035455705.1 Casimicrobiaceae bacterium
GAAGGAGGCGCGCGAGGGGCACGATACCATATCGAGATGAACGATTCGCTCGCGAACGGGGTGCTCCCGATCGCCGCTCCTCCACCTGCGCCGGGCGATGTGCGCGACGTCGCGCCCGGCATCCGGTGGCTGCGCATGCCGCTCCCGTTCGCGCTCGATCACATCAACCTGTGGCTGATCGACGAGGACGACGCGTACGCGCTCGTCGACTGCGGCTACGGCGACGCCGCGACGCGCGCGCAGTGGCAGCGCCATTTCGAAACGACGCTCGCCGCGCGGCCGATTCGCAGCATCGTCGTCACGCATTGCCATCCCGACCATCTGGGCAACGCCGCATGGCTCGAAACGCGCTACGGCTGCGGCGTCACGATGACGCAGGGCGAATACCTCGCGGCGCACGCCCTGATCGCGGAAATCGCAGGCTACGGTCCCGCCGACGTGCGGGCGCTCTTCGTGCGCCATGGAATGCCGGCCGAGCTCGTCGCCGCGCTGGCGGCAAAGGGCAATCGTTATCGTCGCGGCGTACCCGAGGCTCCGCGCGCGTTCGCGCGCATGATCGGCGGAGACGTCATCGCGCTCGGCGGCCGCAGCTGGCATGTCATTCCCGGTTACGGCCACTCCGTCGAGCACGCCGCCTTGTATTGCGAAGCCTCGCGCGTGCTGATCGCGGGTGACATGCTGCTGCCGAGAATCAGCACGAACGTTGCCGTATGGCCGGGCGAGCCGGATGCCGATCCGGTGCAGCGGTTTCTCGACTCGCTCGCCTCGTTCGAAAGACTGCCGCCGGACACGCTCGTGCTTCCGTCACATGGACCGCCGTTTCGCGGCATCGCCGCACGCGTCGGGCAATTGCGCGCGCATCACGCGCAGCGGCTCGCCGAGTTGCGCGAAGGCCTCGCGAACGCGGCCGCCGGACCGCAATCGGCGCACGACGTCATTCCCTTGCTGTTCCGCCGCGAGCTCGACGTGCACCAGCGCTTCTTCGCGATGGGCGAGGCGATCGCGCACCTCAATCACCTCTGGCGAAGAGGACGCGCGTCGCGCGTGATCGACGGCGACGGCGCGATCCGGTTCACCGCGTAATATTCGTACGCCTTCGTACCTTTCCCACCAAGACACCCATGGCCACGCCACCCGCCACCGCGAAAGCCGCTACCGACGCCACCGAAACCAAGGCCGCGTTCGACCCCGTCGAGCTCGCCGAGTCGCTCGGCAGGGCGGCCGAGAAAAGCGCGAAGCTGATGGGTGACTTCGTCGCGCGAAACGCCGGCAAGCAGGCCGCCGCCGCAAGCGACGAGCTCGGCCTCTCCAAGGCGTTCATGGAGCTCGCGGCGAACATGCTCGCGAATCCCGCACGGCTCGCCGAGGGTCAGTTGCGCCTTTGGCACGACTACATGAACCTCTGGCAGACGTCGATGCTGCGGATGATGGGCGCGAACGCGCGCCCGGTCGCCGAGCCCGCGCAGGGAGACAAGCGCTTCAAGGACGCCGGCTGGCACGAGCACTTCCTGTTCGACTACGTGAAGCAGTCGTACCTGATCACCGCCCGCTGGCTGCACGAGCAGGTTGCGAGCGTCGAGGGACTGTCCGAGAGCGCGAAGAAGAAGGTGCACTTCTTCACGCGCCAGTACATCGACGCGCTCGCGCCGTCCAATTTCGCGCTCACGAATCCCGAGGTCTTCCGCGAGACGGTCGCGAGCGGCGGGCAAAACCTCGTGCGCGGCCTCAACAACCTGCTCGACGACATCGAGCGCGGCAACGGGCAGCTGCGGATCTCGATGACCGATCCGAAGGCGTTCGAGCTCGGCGTGAACATCGCGACGACGCCGGGCAAGGTCGTCTTCCAGAACGAGCTGATGCAGCTGATCCAGTACGAGCCGACGACCGCGAAAGTCCGAAAGCGGCCGCTCCTGATCATTCCGCCGTGGATCAACAAGTACTACATCCTCGACCTGCGCGAGAAAAACTCGTTCATCCGCTACGCGGTGAACGAAGGCCTGACGGTCTTCGTCGTGTCGTGGGTGAATCCCGACGCCGACCTCGCGCACAAGGACTTCGAGGATTACCTGACGGAAGGTCCGCTCGCGGCACTCGACGCGATCCGCGAAGCGACCGGCGAGGCCGACGCGAACGTGATCGGCTACTGCCTCGGTGGGACGCTGCTCGCGGCCACGCTCGGCTGGCTCGCCGCGAAGAAGCAGAAGCGCATCGCGAGCGCGACGTTCATGACGGCGCTCGTCGATTTCGCCGCGGCCGGCGAGCTCGAGGTATTCATCGACGAGGACCAGGTCGCTTCGCTCGAGAAGAAGATGCAGGAGCGCGGCTATCTCGAAGGCAGCGAGATGGCGAACACGTTCAACATGCTGCGCGCGAACGACCTGATCTG
>DATIEN010000135.1:0-22652 GCA_035455705.1 Casimicrobiaceae bacterium
GAGGTCGTGCTCGGTGCGCCAGTCGAGCACCGCGGTGCCGACCACGAACGCCAGCACCGTCGCGGCACAACCGGCGACGGCGCCGCTCGACATCCACTGCCAGCGCGAGCCCGCGACTGCCGCACCGGCCGCGGACGCGCCGTGCGACCGCGAGCCCCATCGCGACGTCGATGCGGCACGCGCCGGCGGCGTGCCCGCCACCATCGCGCGCACCCGCTCCTGCAAACCCTGCGGTGCGGCGAAATAGGGCACCTCCTTGCGCAGACGCTCACGCAGCGTGAGGATATCCGCGTGCGCGGCCGCGCAGCGGGCGCAGGTCCGCAGATGCTTCTCGACCGAGTGCCTGCGGAAGCCCTCGAGCTCGCCGTCGGCGTAGGCGGCCACCCACGGTTGCGCATGTTCGCATTTCACCGTTCACCTCCCGAAACCTGTTCCCTGATCGCGCGCAGCCGTGGCGAACCTTGCAGCAGTGCGCGAGCACGGGCAAGCCGCGACATGACCGTGCCGACCGGAATGTCGGCGACGCGGGCGATCTCCTTGTACGAAAGCTCTTCCATTTCGCGCAGGATGAGCACTTCCCGGAATGCAAGTGGCAGTTCGGCGATCGCCTCGGCGAGCACTTTCGCGTCCGCGCGCCGCAGTGCCGTCTGTTCCGGATCGGTTGCGGCGTGATCGACGGCGCTCTCGATCGCGCTGCCGTCGTCGCGTGCGATCTCTGACGGACGATTGCGCTCGCACCAGTCGTAGAACGCGTGCCGCACGATCGTCAGGAACCATGCCCTCGCATCGGCGCGGTTCAGCGAGTCGATGTACTTGAGCGCGCGCATGCACGCGTCCTGCACGATGTCCTCGGCGTCGTGCCCGTCGCGCGCGAGCCAGCGCGCCAGGTTGTATCCGGCGCCCAGGTGCGGCATGACGAGCCTTTCGAAACGCGCGTGTTCGGACACCGCTGCACTCCCTGAATGACCGGCCATACCGGGCCGCTGCCGACTTTATTCCGCCAGAACCGCCGTAGCGGTCCCGGTGCCGTCTCCCCGCTGTGCGGCGCCGTCGGCGCGATGCTGTCTTACTCCCTGGCAAGCGATTCCATTCCCGTTCGCGACGAGCGCCGGCGCGCGGGAATATCGCGGGCCCCTCCCCGGTAGGACATCACGCAACTCACCCACCCTGCCCAAGGAGGATCCGATGAATTCCCGCAAGCCCAGCCCTTCGCAGAACCGTGTCACGCGCCGCCAGGCGCTCGCCTGCCTCGCGCAATGGAGCGGCGCGGCCGTCGTCTGGACGGTGTCCGGAGGAATCCCGCGTGCGCTCGGCGCGACGCGCGGCGATGCGATGCCCCAATCGCCCGCGCCGGATGCGCTGACGTTCGTGCAGATCAGCGACACGCACATCGGCTTCAAGAAGGAAGCGAACCCCGACGTAGCGGGCAGTCTGCGCCGCGCAATCGCCGACATCAATGCGCTGCCGGACAAGCCGGCATTCGTCGTGCATACCGGCGACGTGAGCCACCTGTCGAAGCCCGACGAATTCGGCCGCGCGAAGGAGCTGTTGCAGGAATTGCGCGTCGATCGCGTGCACACGGTCCCCGGCGAGCACGACACGATCGACGACGGGACGACCGGCTACCTCCGCCACTTCGATCACGACGGCAACGGCAAGTCGTGGTACAGCTTCGACCAGGCAGGCGTGCACTTCGTCGGCTTGAACAACGTCGAGAACTTCAAGGCGAAGACGCTCGCATCGCTCGGCGACGAGCAGCTCGCATGGCTCACGCGCGACCTCGCGAACGTCTCGCATTCGACGCCGCTCGTCGTGCTCGCGCACATCCCGCTGTGGACGGTGTGGGAGCCGTGGGGATGGGGAACCGCCGATTCCGAGCAGGCGCTCGCGCTGCTGCGTCCGTTCGGCTCGGTGACCGTGCTGAACGGCCACATCCACCAGGTGCTGCAGAAGGTCGAAGGCAACGTTGCGTTGCATACGGCGATGTCGCTCGCCTACCCGCTGCCGACGCCGGGGCAGTCGGGCATCGGCGAGCCGGGTCCGGTCACGGTGGCCGCGGCCGAACTCGGCAAGCTGCTCGGCACGCGGCAGCTGAGCGTCGTACGCGGGCGCCACGAGCTCGCGCTCGTCGACACGCCGCTCGATCACGCCTGAACGACGCGACGGAGACGACGATGAAAACCGGTCTTTCACGCGCCACCGCCGCACTGGCCCTGCTCACCGCGCTGCCGCTCGCGAAGGCGACGTTCGCCGATACGGCGCCGCTGCAGGTGGCGATCACGAAGTTCGCGTTCGCGCCGAAGGAGATCACCGTCGCGCCCGGGACGAAGGTCATCTGGACGAACCAGGACGAGACGCCGCACACGGTGACGAGCAACGACAAGTCGTTCGCATCGAAGGGCCTCGACACCGACGACACGTACGAGCATACGTTCGACCGCGAAGGCGATTTTGCCTACATCTGCACCGTGCACCCGTTCATGACGGGCGTGGTCCACGTGCGCAGGCCCTGAAACTTACGATGCGAGCGCGTCGATCACCGTCTGCCGCTGCAGCACCTCGGGAAGCACGAGGGGCTTACGGCCGTTCCGATAGATCACGTAGGCGGGGACGCCGCTGCGCCCGAGTGCTGCGAGCGCCTCGCTGATCGTGGCATCGCGCCGCGTCCAGTCGGCGCGCACGAGCGCGACGCCGGCGCGCGCAAAGGCGTCGCGCACGCTCGCGTCGTTCAGCACGAGCCGCTCGTTCACCTGGCACGTGATGCACCATGCCGCCGTGAAATCGACGAACACCGCGCGTCCCTGCGCCGTGAGCTCCGCCACGAGCGCGGGCGAATAGGCCTGCCAGCCGCTAGTTGGCTGCGCGCGCGCGGGGTCGTCCCCCACGTGCACGCCGGCGAACAGCGGCCATGCGACGAACGCCGCGGCGAGCGCACCGATCACCGCGAGCCCGCTCCATGCGCGATGCGCCGCGGAGCGCCATGTCCGCCACGCCCACAATGCGAACGCGACGAGCACGAGCGCGACGCCGATGCGGATCACGGCGTCGTTGCCCACCTGCGCCGCCAGCACCCAGACGAGCCACGCGACCGTGGCGTACAGCGGAAACGCGAGCAGCTGCTTGAGCCGCACCATCCATGCCCCGGGCCGGGGCAATGCCCGCCGCCACTGCGGGTACCACGCGAGCAGGCAGTACGGCAGCGCCATGCCGAGTCCCAGTCCGACGAACACGCCGAGCGTCACGACGGTGCGCTCGCCCAGCGCGTAACCGAGCGCGGCGCCCATGAACGGCGCCGTGCACGGCGAGGCGATCGCGACCGCGAGCACGCCCGACGCGAACGCGTTGACGTGCCGATTCGCGTGCGACCACGCGGCGAGGCCGCCCGGCACGAGCGCGCCGAACTCGAAGACGCCGGAGAGGTTCAGCGCCATCACGAAGAACAGGATCGCGAGCGACGCGACGACCGCCGGCGACTGCAGCTGAAAGCCCCAGCCGAGCTCCTCCCCTGCCGAGCGCAGGCCGGCGAGCGCGACGCCGAGCGCGGCGAAGGCCAGCACCACGCCCGCCGCGAACGCGATCGCCTCCCGTCGCGATCCGCGGCGGTCGGTGCCCTGCGATGCTGCGAGCCCCAGCGCCTTGAGCGACAGGATCGGGAAGACGCACGGCATCAGGTTGAGCAGCAGTCCACCGACGAACGCGAAGGCGAGCGCGAGCGGCACCGACAGCGTCGACGCACCGGACGCCTGCGCGGGCAAGCCCGCGATCGCCGGCGCCGGCTCCACCGCAGGCTTCGGGCCGGCGACCGGCGTGCCGGCGATCGGAAGGTCGAGGGCGACGGCCTCGACGTTGCCGCCGGCGCCGAGCAAGCCCTTTTGCGCATGCAACACGCCCTTCAGCACACGAAATTCACCCTCGAGATCGTGCGAGACCGGCAGCTGCAGCGCATAACGTCCATTGGCCGGTGCGAGCGCGTTCTGTGGCGCCGACGGCTCGATGCGTCTGTCGTCCTGCGCAAAGAACTGCAGGCGACCCGGATCGGGTGCCCCGTCGGGCGGCGTCAGCGTCAGCGTCACGACCGCACCGGAGGCGCTCGCGCCCGCCTGCCATCCGGCCGGCAGCGGGGCCGGGAGCGCCGCGCGCGTCGCCGCGATCGCATCGTGCCAGCGCGAAGGCTCGCCGCGAACGGCCACCGGCAACGCGAGCGTCAGATCGGCCGCCTCGGGAATGCACGTCTCCTTGCAGACGAGCCACTCCGCATGTGCCCCGATCGTCGCGTTCGTGCCGATCGCCGCGTTCGAAGGCACGGTGAGCGGCACCAGATGGAACACCTGGCCTTCGTAGCCATAGTTCATCAACGGACCGACCGGCAGCGCCCGCGGGGCGGGCCACTCGATCGCGCCGGCCGCATAGCCGGGCGGCAGACGCCATTCGAGCGTCGTGGGCAGCCCCGATTCGCCCGGGTTTCGCCAGTACGTGTGCCAGCCGGGCTCGATCGCGAGGCGCAATGCGACCGTGGTGATCGCGCCGGGCACGAGCGCGGTCCCGTCGGCCACGAGTTCGGCCTCGACGTGCCCGGTCTTCACGACAGCGGCGTGCGCGGGCCCGCTCGTCGCCATGACGACGAGGAGCGCGGCGAAGCATCCGTGGAATCCGCGAAGCGAGCGCATCGATGGAAGGCCTAGGGAACCCGTCATTCTGCCACCGTCCCGATCCGGCCCGGCCGGCGGGATGCCGGCCGGTATAATCAACGACTTAAGCCAAACAGCGCGCGTGCCTCGCGCATTCCCTTTTTCCCAGATGAAGCCGTTCACGCCCGCCGCGATCGAAAGTGCGGCCCAGGCCGCCTGGAAGGCGGGCGACGTCTACCGGGCCGTCGAGAACGACCCGCGGTTTCGTCGCGGCAAGTATTACTGCGTCTCGATGCTGCCGTACCCTTCCGGCAAGTTGCACATGGGTCACGTGCGCAACTACACGATCAACGACATGATGTACCGGCAGCTTCGGATGCGCGGCTACAACGTGCTGATGCCGATGGGTTGGGATGCATTCGGCCTGCCCGCCGAGAACGCGGCGATGAAGAGCCGCGAGGCGCCGGCGCGGTGGACGCACGAGAACATCGCGTACATGAAAAAGCAGTTGCAGGCGATGGGCTTCGCGATCGACTGGTCGCGCGAGCTCGCCACCTGCGACCCCGCGTACTACCGCTGGAACCAGTGGTTCTTCCTCAAGATGCTCGAGGCCGGCATCGCGTACCGCAAAAGCGGCACCGTGAACTGGGATCCGGTGGACCAGACCGTGCTCGCGAACGAGCAGGTGATCGACGGCCGCGGGTGGCGGTCGGGCGCGCCGGTCGAGAAGCGCGAGATCCCGATGTACTACCTGCGGATCACCGAGTACGCCGACGAGCTTCTCGGCGAACTCGAGCGCCTGCCCGGCTGGCCCGGGCGCGTCAAGACGATGCAGGCGAACTGGATCGGGAAGAGCGACGGCGTGCGCTTCGCGTTCGCGCACGATGTCCGCGACGATTCGCAACAGCCGATCGGTGGCGGGCGCCTGTACGTGTTCACGACGCGTGCCGACACGATCATGGGCGTGACGTTCTGCGCGGTCGCCGCCGAGCATCCGCTTGCCGCGCATGCGGCGCGCGGCAATCCGAAGCTCGCGGCCTTCATCGACGAATGCAAGCGCGGATCGGTGATGGAAGCCGATCTCGCGACGATGGAGAAGAAGGGCATGCCGACCGGGCTCGCCGTCACGCATCCGCTGACCGGCGCGACGATCGACGTCTGGGTCGGCAACTACGTGCTGATGAGCTACGGCGAAGGTGCCGTGATGGGCGTGCCGGGCCACGACGAGCGCGACTTCGCGTTCGCGAAGAAATACGGCCTGCCGATCCGGCAGGTGATCGCGCCCGCCGATTCGGCGGCCTTTCCGCCGTTCACGACCGAGCACTGGCAGCCGTGGTACGCCGACCAGACGATCGGCGTCTGTGTCAACTCCGGCGCCTACGACGGGCTCGCCTACGACGCGGCCGTCGACGCCATCGCGGGCGATCTCGCGGCGAAGGGTTTGGGCGAGAAGCGCACGACATATCGGCTTCGCGACTGGGGCATTTCCCGCCAGCGCTACTGGGGCACGCCGATCCCGATCATCCATTGCGGGCATTGCGGCGAGGTGCCGGTGCCCGAGCAGGACCTGCCCGTCGTGCTGCCCGAGGATTGCGTTCCCGACGGCAGCGGCAATCCGCTCGATCGACGTGAGGATTTCCTGAACGTGCCGTGCCCCCGATGCCACGCGCCGGCGCGCCGGGAGACGGACACGATGGACACGTTCGTCGACTCGTCGTGGTACTTCATGCGCTACACCTGTCCCGACGCGGCGACGATGATCGACGCGCGCGACGCGTATTGGATGCCGATGGACCAGTACATCGGCGGCATCACTCACGCGATCCTGCACCTGCTCTACGCGCGCTTCTGGACGAAGGTCATGCGCGATTTCGGCATGGTGAGCTACGACGAGCCGTTCACGCGACTGCTCACGCAGGGCATGGTGCTCGCGCACGCGTTCTTCCGGCGCAACGAAAGGGGCGGCATCGACTACGTGCCGCCGTCGGATGTCGAGATGACGCGCGATGCGAGCGGCGCAATCACCGGCGGCATCTCGAAGCTCGACGGGCTGCCGGTGGAGTACGGCGGGCTCGGCACCATGTCGAAATCGAAGCTGAACGGCGTCGATCCGCAGGAGATGATCGACCGTTACGGCGCCGACGCGGCGCGACTCTTCGTCATGTTCGCGAGTCCGCCGGAACACACGATCGAATGGTCGGACACCGGCGTCGAAGGCGCGCACCGGTTCCTGAAGCGCCTGTGGACCCACGCGCAGTCGCAGCGGGACGTGATCGCCGCCGCGCCCGTCGATTTCGACTGGCGCGATGCCGCCGATAGCGTAATCAGCGCACGCCGCGAGATTCACCGGGGATTGAAGCAGGCCGACTACGACTACGAGCGGATCCAGTACAACACCGTCGTCTCGGCCGGCATGAAGATGCTGAACACGCTCGAGGACGTACCGGCCGATGCCGCCGGCTCGGCGGCGCTGGCGCGCGAAGGATTGTCGATCCTGCTTCGCGTGCTCTACCCGGTCGTGCCGCACACGGCGTGGGTGCTCTGGCGCGACTTGGGCTTCGCCGCCGCGCAGGGCGACATGATCGACGCGCCGTGGCCGGCGGTCGACGACAAGGCACTCGCGCGCGACGAGATCGAGCTCGTCCTGCAGGTGAACGGCAAGCTGCGCGGCAAGCTCGTCGTGCCGGCGAGCGCCGATCGTGCGGCGATCGAGACGGCCGCGCGCGACGCGCCCGAGGTCGAGCGGTACGGGAACGGCAATCCGGTGCGCAAGGTGGTCGTGGTGCCCGGCAGGCTCGTCAACGTGGTCGTCTCGTAGGAGCGCGCGTTGAGGCGCCGCGATCGAATGCCGGGCCTGTCGCTGCACGGGTCGCCCCTTGGCATCGTGCGCTCGCGCTTCGCGGCGGCGCTCGTCGCGTCCGTGCTCGCCGCGTGCGGCTTTCACCTGCGCGGCGAGGCCACCTATTCGTTCTCGTCGATCTACGTGAACGCGCCCGGAGCGCCGCTGCTCGCCGCGGAGATGAAGCGCGCGCTCAATGCGACCGGCAGCGCGAAGACCGTCGACGATGCGAAGCAGGCGCAGGTGATCCTCGACATCCCCGTCGTCGCCGACGACAAGGAAGTGCTGTCGATCTCCGGCGCGGGCGCGGTGCAGGAATACGCGCTGATCAAGCGCGTGACCTTCGCCCTGCACGACCCGCTCGGCAACGACTGGCTTCCGGCGGGAGAAATACAGCTGCGCCGCAGCTACACGTTCAACGAAAGCGAGGTGCTCGCGCGCGGCATCCAGGAGGAGCGCCTGCTCAAGGAAATGCAGACCGACGCGGTCCAGCAGCTGATTCGACGGTTGCAGGCCGCGAAGAAGCCGGCGTAACGCGTTCATGCAGTTGCGCCCGCAGGAACTCGAAGCGCATCTTGCGCGCGCGCTCGCCCCGCTCTACGTCGTGCACGGCGACGAGCCGCTCGCCGCGATCGAGGCCGCCGACGCGATCCGCGCCGCCGCCCGGCGGCAGGGTTGCGAAGAGCGCGACGTGTTCATCGTCGAGCAGCATTTCCGGTGGGACACGTTCGTCGCCGCCGATGCGAACCTCGGACTCTTCGCATCGCGCAAACTGATCGACGTGCGGATTCCGTCCGGCAAGCCCGGAGTCGAGGGCGCCGCGGCGCTCGAGCGTCATGCGCGCCATCTTTCTCCCGATAACGTGACGCTGATCTCGCTGCCCCGCGTCGACCGCGCGACGCAATCCTCCGCCTGGTTCGAGGCGCTCGCCGAGTGCGGCGTCACGATCGCCGTCGCGTCGATCGACCGCAACGCGCTGCCGCGCTGGATCGCCGAGCGCCTTTCACGCAACGGCCAGCAGGCCTCCGCCGACACGCTCGCCTTCCTGGCCGAGCGCTGCGAAGGCAACCTGCTCGCGGCGCGGCAGGAAATCGAGAAGCTCGCCCTGCTGCTTCCGGCCGGCATGCTGACGCACGACGACGTCGAGCGCGCGGTCGCGAACGTCGCGCGCTACGACGTCCACGAGCTCTCCGAAGCGTGGCTTTGCGGCGACGCACCGCGCGCGCTTCGCATCGTCGACGGGTTGCGCAACGAAGGCGAGCCGATCACGCTCGTCGCCTGGCAGTTGGGCGAGGACCTGCACGCGCTTTCCGCCGTGCACGAAGCGATCCGCCACGGACAGTCGCTTTGGAACGCGGTGCGCAATGCGAGGGTCTGGGGCAAGCGCCAGGCCGCGCTCGAGCGTGCCGCCCGCCGCATCGAGGAAGCCCGCGTGCTGCCGCTCCTGGCATCGCTCGCGCGGCTCGACGCGCTGGCGAAGGGACTGGGCCAGGGCGATCCGTGGGATGCGCTCGTCGCGGTCGCGCTCGGGCTCTGCGATCGACGGGTGCCGGTCGCGCTCTGAACGCGCCCGCCAAGGCCGCGCCGTCGCGGGCGCTCGTCGTGACGACGATGCTGCTCGGCGCGATCTCGACGATCCTGTCGGCGACGATCGTCAACGTCGCGTTCCCGGCACTGATCGCCGAATTCCACGTCGGCCACGACGAGCTGCAATGGATCGCCGCGGGCTATCTCGCGGCGATGACGGCGACGATGCTCGCCACCGCATGGCTCGTGCGGGCGCTCGGCGAGCGCGCGGTCTTCGTCGGCATGCTCGCGCTGTTCCTCGGCGCCTCGCTCGGCGCGGCCGCGAGCTTCAGCACCGACGTGCTGATCGTCGCGCGCGTGATCCAGGGCGCCGCCGCGGGCGTGCTGCAGCCGCTCGCGATGATCGTGCTGTTTCGCGTGTTCCCGATCGACGAGCGCGGCCGTGCGATGGCGCTGTACGGCTTCGGCATCGTGCTCGCACCGGCGATCGGCCCGGCGATCGGGGGCACGCTGCTCGACGCGTTCGGCTGGCGCTCGATCTTCCTGTTGACGGTTCCTTCGTCGATCGCGGGCATCCTGCTCGGCATCCGGGCGCTCCCGGGGCAGGCGCGCGATCGTTCGCTGCGCTTCGACCTCGTCGGCTGGCTGTTGCTGGTCGCCTCGCTGATCACCCTCCTCAACGTCCCGGTCGTCGGTCACCGGCAGGGCTTCGCGTCGCCGCCGGTGCTCGCACTGATCGTCGGCAGCGTCGTGCTCGCCGCCGCGTTCGTCGCGTGGGAGCGGCGAACACAAGCGCCGCTTTTGCCGATCGCGCTGTTCCGTCACCGGCCGTTCGCCGGCGCGTCGATCGTCGCCTTCGCGTACGGCATCGGGCTTTTCGGCAGCACCTACCTCGTGCCCGTCTTCGCACAGCAGATCGCGCACTACGATGCGACCGACGCCGGCTGGCTGCTGATGCCGCCCGGGATCGCGCTCGCGATCGCGATCGCGGTCGGCGGCCGGATGTCGGACCGCATGCACCCGGCGCCGGTCATCATCGCCGGGCTCGCACTCTTCGCGTTGTCGAGCCTGCTGCTCGCCTTCTCGGGCGCCGCTACCGGCTTCGCGCTTTTGGCGCTGTGGCTCGTGATCGGACGCATCGGACTCGGGATGCTGATTCCGGCGCTGAACGTCGCCGCGGTGCAGTCGCTTGCCGGCACCGAGCTCGCCTATGCGTCGGCCGCGGTGAATTTCGTGCGCCAGCTGGGCGGCGCGATCGGCGTCAACCTGCTGGCCGTCGTGCTCGAGTGGCGGCTCGGCGCCACGGCCGCCGATCCGGCGCGGGCCTTCCACGAATGCTTCGCGATTGTTACGCTCGCGTTTGCCCTCGCGATCATTCCCGCGTGGTTCATCAGGACGCGAGCCGACAAGACCTGAACGGGCGGACCGGCGCGCTTCGAGGAAGGAGGAAATGAGCGATGTACCGCAAGATCCTGGTCGCCTTCGACGGCTCGCCCGAAAGCCGTCTCGCCGTCGACGAGTGCTCGCACCTGATGCAGGTTTCCGGGCGCGAGATCCACGTCGTCTGCGTGTTGCACGATCCGTCGCCGTACCTCCTCGCGGGCGAGTTCGTGCCCGAGCCCGCGCTCGCGATCGACCGCTCGCGGATGCAGGCCGATCTCGACGATGCGGCCGCACAGCTCACGAGCCGCGGCTTCACGGTGACGACCCACCTCGAGGACGGCGAGCCGGTCGACGTCATCGCGCGGATGGTGGAATCGCTCGCGATCGACCTCGTCATCGTCGGCCACCGACGCAGCAAGAAGTTCGCGCTGCGCTGGTGGCGCGGCTCGGTCGACTCGATGCTCGTCGACCGCGTGCACTGCAGCATCCTGGTCGCCGGCGACCGCGCCGCGCACCCGTAGCGCCCTTCGCTCAGCGCGCGTCGCCCGCGATCGCGTCGAGCGTCGCGAGCGCCGCGATGGCCGCAGTTTCGGCGCGAAGAACGCGACGGCCCAGATGCACGGCGAGCGCGCCGCGAGCCGTGGCAAGCGCCACCTCCTGCGAAGAGAATCCACCCTCGGGCCCGACCGCGATCGTGCGCGGCACGACGTCCCGCGACGCCGAGGCGAGCGAGCGGGGTGCGTCGGCGTCGAGCATCACCGTGTGCGCGTCGGCGTGCCCGCCGAGCCACGCGTCGAGATCGACGATGCCGTCGATGGCCGGCACCCGATTGCGCCCGCATTGCTCGCACGCGGCGATTGCGATTTGGCGCCAATGCGCGACCCGTCGCTCGGCGCGCTCCGGCGCGATACCCTGGCTTCGCGCCGCGCGCGCGGCGACGATCGCCGCGGCGCCGAGCTCGACGGCCTTGCGCACGACGAGGTCCATCATGTCGGCGGCGATCAGCGATTGCACGAGCACGACGGGATGCGGGCTTTCGCGCTCGATCGGATCGTGGCGCTCGACGTGCACGACGACGCCGCGGCGATCGATCCGCGCGAGCCTCGTCGCGTACTCGCCGCCGCGGCCGGTGAAGAGCGTCAGCACGTCGCCGGTCCGCATCCGCAGCGCATGGGTCGCGTGCCGCGCCGTGGCCTGCGGCAGTTCGTAGTCGTCGCCCGGCGCGAGCGAGGCGACGTCGTCACCGACGTGAAGGCGTGGCGTCATCGCGCGATCGAAGAAAGCGGTGCTACGATTGTTGCACGCTTGCGGTGGCGCGAAGGCGCCTCGGGAAGATCGCCATGACGCAACCCTCGACATCGCCCGTGACGCTCGGCTGGCCCGCCGCCTGGTTCGACCTGCCCGGCGTCGACGGGCGCCGCCACACGCCGGATACGGCGCGTGGCGACCGCGGGCTTCTCGTGATGTTCCTCGCCAACGAATGCCCCTACGTTCGCGCCATCGCCGCCAAGATCGCACGCGACACCGACGCGCTCGCGGCGGTCGGCATCGGCAGCATCGCGATCATGAGCAACGACGCCTCCGCGTACCCGGCGGATTCGTTCGACAACATGAAGCGCTTCGCGGCCGAGCATCGCTTCGGCTTTCCGTACGTGATCGATGAGTCGCAGGACGTCGCGCGCGCCTACGACGCCGTCTGCACGCCCGACTTCTTCGGCTTCGATGCGGATCTCGCGCTCGCGTATCGCGGCCGTCTCGACGCGTCGGGACGCTCGTCCGATCCGAATGCGCGGCGCGAGCTCTACGAGGCGATGGTGCAGGTGGCGACGTCGGGTCGCGCGCCGGTCGAGCAGGTGCCGGCGATCGGCTGTTCGATCAAGTGGCGGCGCTGACCGGCAGGAAATTGCGCAACGCGTCGAGCACCTCGTCGGGCCGCTCGGCCATCATCGAATGGCCGGTGTCCGGCAGCGTGACCGTGCATACGTCGGCGAGCGCGTCGACCAGCGCCTTCGCGTTGCGAAGCGGCGCCATGATGTCGCGCGCGGCGAGGATCACGAGCGTCGGGCAGCGGACGCGCCTCGCCGCCTCGACGCCGTTCGCGTAGGCATTGCATGCCGCGAGGTCGATCGCGAGCACGCCCTCCGGCGTGCGTTCCATGAGGCGCATCGCGTTGCCGAGCATCCATACGCCTGGAAGCCGATTGCCGCCGGCAAGCTGACTCGCAGGCGCGAACGACCAGCCATTGATCAGTTCGTAGGCGACGTGGTCGTTCGCCGCGGCCGCGTCGAGAAGGTCGGCGCTGACCGGCATCGGCGCCGACGGTCCGAGGAGCGCCAAGCGCGCGACCCGGTGCGGATGGCGCGCCGCGCATTCGAGCGCCGCGAGCGCGCCCATCGAATGGCCGACGAGGCTCGCCTCGCGCACGTCGAGCGCGTCGACGACGTCACGCAGCCAGACGGCGAGCGCCTCGACGCTCGTCAACGCAATGCCGGCCGAGCGGCCGTGACCCGGAAGATCGACGGCCACGGCGTTCGATCCGTGCCAGGCGAAATAGCGCGATTGCAGCGCGAATACGCCGTGGTCGTTCGCGGCACCGTGCACGAACACGACCGTCGGCCGCCGGCGATCGAACGGCCGCGTGCCGGTGTACGCGTAGACCGTGTGGCCGCCGACGTCGAACCGCATCAGCGCCTGCCGAGCGCGTTGGCGGACACGGCCTGAACGGGCACTAGACCTTGCCTGCCGCGGCGAGCGCGCGCGACAGGTCCTCGATCAGATCGGCGCGATCCTCGAGGCCGATCGAGAGCCGAATCGTTCCCTCGGTGATGCCCGCGCGCCGCAGGTCGTCGTCCGACATTCGGAAGTGGGTCGTCGACGCCGGATGGATGACGAGCGACTTCGCGTCGCCGACGTTGGCGAGATGCGAAAAGAGCCGCAGCGCCTCGATGAAGCGCCGCCCCTGCTCGCGCGTGCCACGCAGGTTGAAGCTGAAGACCGCGCCGGCGCCGCGCGGCAACAGCCGCGACGCGAGCGCGTTGTCCGGATGCGACGCCAACTCCGGATACGCGACGTCGGAAACGAACGGATGCTCGCGCAGGAAGCCCGCGATCGCGCGCGCGTTCTCGACGTGCCGCGCCATCCGCACGGGCAGCGTCTCGATGCCCTGCAGGATGTGAAACGCCGTCATCGGCGCCATGCACGCGCCGAAATCGCGAATGCCTTCGCGCCGTGCGCGCAGCAGGAAGCCTGCCGTGCTCGATTCCTCCGCGAACACCATGTCGTGGAAGCCGGCGTACGGCGCGGTCAGCGTCGGGAACTTCTCGCGCACGCCGTCGGCGTTCCAGTCGAATCGGCCCGAGTCGACGAGCAGCCCGCCGATGACGGTGCCATGTCCCGACAGGAACTTGGTCGCCGAATGCATCACGAGGTCCGCGCCGTGCTCGAACGGGCGCATCAGCCATGGCGTCGTGAACGTCGAGTCGACGAGGAGCGGCAACCCGTGCGCGTGCGCGACGTCGGCGACGCGCGGAACGTCGAGCACCTCGAGGGCGGGATTGCCGAGCGTCTCGCCGAACAGCAGCCGCGTCGCCGGCGTGATCGCACGTTCCCAGGCGGCGAGGTCGCGCGGGTCGACGAACGTCGTCGTGATGCCGAAGCGCGGCAGCGTGTAGTCGAGCAGGTTGTGCGAGCCGCCGTAGAGCGAGCGCGACGAGACGATGTGCGAGCCCGCCGACATCAGCGTCACGATCGCGAGGTGGAGCGCCGCCTGACCGCTCGCGGTCGCGATCGCGCCGATGCCGCCTTCGAGCGCGGCGATCCGTTCCTCGAGCACCGCGCAGGTCGGGTTCGACAGCCGCGAGTAGACGTGCCCGGCGCGCTCCATGTTGAAGAGCGCGGCCGCGTGATCGGTGTCCGGAAACACGAACGACGTCGTCTGGTAGATCGGCGTCGCGCGGGCGCCGGTCGCCGGGTCGGGCCGCGCACCCGCGTGCAGCGACAGCGTGTCGAAGCGATGCGTTTTGGGACGCGTCGTCACTTCGCGGCCGGCGCGATCGCGAGCGACTGGTGCGGCGTGCGCGATACCGGAGGGAAGCGGTCGGGACGATGATCGGCAACGAAGCCGTCGCGGTTCGGCATCACGACCTTCGGCAGCGTGTCGGCGCTCATGATCGCGTCCTCGGAGACGATGTTCGCCTGCGACAGGATGTACGCGGTCAGCGCATACACCTGGTCGTCGCTGAGGCTGCCGGGCGCATTCATCGGCATCGCGCGCTTGACGTAGTCGAACAGCGTCGTCGCGTAGGGCCAGTAGCTTTCGACGGTCTTCACCGGCGCCTTCGTCGGATCGTCGTTGACGAGCGTCCCGCGGCCGCCGACCAGCCGGTCGCCGATGCCGCCGGAGAGCTTCTCGCCGTGGCACGACGCGCATTGCTGCTGGTAGACGGACTTGCCTTCGAGCACCGATCCCGATCCCTGCGGAAGTCCGCGCCCGTCGGGCAGCGGCGAGACGAAGTGCCCGAGTTCCGCCTCCGAAGGCCGCGTGCCGAACCCGTAGCGCGGCTCGTGCGCGTCGGTGGCGAGCGCGGTCGCGGCGACCATCGCCAGCGCGAGCGCAGCGGCGATTTCAGTAATGGTGAACATTGGTCACGTTGCCGTCGGTCGCGACGTGCCAGCTCTGGATCGCGTTCAAATGATAGATCGACCCGAGCGGCCCGTTCAGTCCGCGCACCGCGATCAACTGCCCGAGCGTCGGCTGCACGTAGCCGGTCTCGTCGACGCAGCGGCTTTGCAGGATCGCCTCGCCGCCGTCCCACGTCCACGGAAAGCGAAAGCGCGTGTGGCAGATCGGCAGGATCGGCGATTGCAGCCTCGCCGCCCGCCACGTGCGCCCGCCGTCGGTCGACACGTCGACGCCCCGGATCGCGCCGCGGCCCGACCATGCGAGGCCGGCGATCTCGTGGAAGCCCGGGCCGTCGAGCCTCATTTCACCCGAAGGCGACGTGATCACCGACTTCGCTTCCATCACGAGCGAGAACTGCACGGCCTTGCCATCGGGAAGGAGGTCCGTGTACTTCGACGTCTCCTCGCGCGTCATGAAAGGCGCGTCGGACACCTCGAGCCTGCGCAGCCACTTGATGTTGATGTTGCCTTCGCAGCCGGGAACCATGAGCCGCAGCGGATAGCCCTGTTCGGGGCGTATCGCCTCGCCATTCTGACCATAGGCGAGAAAGCAGTCCTTCATCGCCTTGTCGATCGGGATGCTGCGCGTCATCACGGCGGCATCGCCGCCTTCGGCCAGGAGCCACCTGGCGCCGGGCGCGACACCGGTCTCGCTCAGGATCGTCGACAGCGGAACACCCGTCCACTCTGACGTCGACGTGAGGCCGTGCGTGAACTGCACGGTGCGCATCGTCGGCTTCGACCATTCGGTGAGGCCGTTGCCCGAGCACTCGACGAACATGATCCGCGAGATCGACGGAAAGCGGCGCAAATCGCGCATCGAGTACTTGCGCGGCTCGTCCACCATGCCGTGCACGTACAGCGAATGCTTCGCCGGATCGATGACCGCCGTGCCGCCGTGGCTGCGCTCGAAATGCAGGCCCGACGGCGTGATCACACCCATGCCGGCCTCAAGCGGCGTCATCGTCCACGACGACAACGGCGTCGCGGTCTTGAAGCGGCGGCGCACGTCGTTCTCGAACTGCGACCGCGTGCCGTAGCTCTCGTCGGCCAGCGGATAGCCGGGCGTCTTCGTGGGATCCGACGGAACGTCGTGCCCGGTCGCGCCGAGCGGCGCCTGCGCGGATGCGACGCGCGCGAGCCCCGCCATGCCGGTGGCAAGCGCCGCCGACTGCGTCACGAAGCGACGGCGACCGGCCTGGAAATACGGCGACGATGGATCGCGCCGCTTCGTCTTGAGCGCGTGCGCTTCATGGGCGAGTCGTTCGCGAACGTCGTCGCCAGAGCTCTGCATGGAATGACCCACGGCGTCACCCGCTGCCGGGCTGATCCTGTCCTTGACGAGCGGCCGCCCTGGCGGCCGGTGTCGCATTCTCCGCCGATCGCGTTGCGCGAGGCAAGGCGTCCGGATAGAGCGTCGCGAGCACGTCGAGCGCGATCGCTCGGAACGCATCCTTCGCGGCCTCCGCGACCGCGTCCGCATCGCACGGCTCGACCCCGCGCGCGGCGAACACCGGCTGCAGGCGGCCCTGCGCGCGGTTCGCTGCCGCCGTCACCGCTTCGCGCCAGAACGCCGGATACTCGCTCGCGGCGAAGTCCCCGCGCCCGCGACCATAGTGCGCGACGGCGAGATAGCGGAGGACCGCTCCCGGAACGAGCGAGCGCAGGAACTCGTCGCTCCAGCTCACGATCGACGCGCGCTTGCCGCGCACGAGGTTGAATCCGCGCGCGAGGCCGGCGGCGCCGACCGCGCCGACGACGCCGCCCGCGAGGAGCCCTGCGCCGAACGTGAGACCCCCGGACGCGAGGTCGGCCGCGAGCCCCGTCAGTGCCCCCGACACGAAGCCGCCGATCACCGCGGCCTTTCGCTCGTCGAGCGGCGCGTCCGTTTTGAGGTGCTGCGCGAGGCGCACGGTCACTTCGTCGGCGGCACGGCCGCCCAGGCGGTGAATCGCGATCAGGCGCTCGGTGCTCGCGCGAATGTCGTCGTCGAGGCGCATCGCGAGGCTGCGCATCGCGGCCTGCTTCGTGCGGTCGATGCGCCGGCGCGAAAGCCCGATAGCCCTGCCGATATCGGCGAGCGTGCCGCCGACGCCGGCGTTCGGCATCGTCACCCGCGCACAGGCGGCGCGGGCGATCGGCTGCGCCAGCGCCGTCATCGACGCGTCGAACTGCGCATCGCGCTCGGCCTTCCATGCGGCGGCGAGCCGCCGGAATGCCGGCTGCTTGGCGGGCGGCAGCGCGCGCGCGACGGCGCGCAGCAGCACGCCTTCCTGCACCCAGCACCGCGCGAACGCGTCGAGCGACAGCACGTCCTCGATGCACGGATGCTCGCCGATCGCCGCGCGCCAGCGCGCGACGTCCGCCGCTTCGGCGTCGGCGGGACGCGGGCGGCCCGTCTGGTTGAGCAGCACGATCACCGGCTTGCCGATCCATTCGAGGATCGCGAGCTCCGGCGCGACGTAGCCCGCGTCGCCGGGCGATTCCGATGCGTTGACGAGGTAGAGGACGACATCCGCCTCGTCGCGGACGTTGCGCACCGCCTGCTGGCTCGACCACAGCGCGCGATCGCGCCAACGGTCCCACGTCATCGCGAGCAGGCGCGCGACCGGATGATCGACGCCGGCGAGTCGCCGCGCGAGCCGCGCGCTGTCGCCGAGGCCCGGCGTGTCCCACAACGCGAGCACGTCGCCCTGCGCGCTCTCGACCATCGTGTGACGCTCGGCGCTGCCCGTCACGTGCGGCGCGTCGCGTACCTCGCCGATGTCGCGGCCGAGCAACGTTCGCGCGAGCGTCGTCTTGCCGGCGTTGGTGTGCGCGATCAGCGACAGCGCGATCGTCTGCGGTTGGGAGTCGGCCGGCGTCGCGCTTTCGCCGATCATGCGGCGGCGCGCTCGAGGCGGGTGACGAGCGCAGCCCCCGCCTCGCGCAGGTCGGGTTCGACGAGCCGGACGAACAGCGGTTCGACGCCGTGCGCCTCCAGCATCTGCCGCCATGCGGCCTCGCGCTCGGCGATGCGGCGCGGCTGGCCGTTCATCCGATCGGCGAAATCGGTCGTGTCGACGATCGCGATCGGCCGTGCACGACCGCCTTCGTGACCGAGAGCGTCGACGAATGCGCCGTGGTTCTCGGGTTCGGGCGTCGCAGCGAGATTGAAGAGCGCGACGATGCTCGCGCTCGACGATGCGCAGACGTCGGGCAACGCATCCGACCCGTAGGGCGTCGAGGCGCGCCAACGGACGTCGACGCCCGCATCGAACACGCGCGCGAGAAGCCTGGCGAGGCCTTCCCGCGCGGCGGGCGATGGGTCGAAGCTGTACGGGACGACGACGACCTGGGCCGCGCCCTCGTGCCAGACGTGCAGCAGGCGCTGAAAGTACGCGTGCGCGAGCGGCAGCGGAAAGCGACGTTCGAGTCGTCGCTCCCCGATCCAGGCAATGCCGGCGAGCAGAAGCCGCGGCACGATGACGACGGCGAGAAGCGTCGCCGCGTAGAGATGAATCCAGGTCGCCGCGCTTTCGCCGGCGCTGTCCCATCCTATCGTCGAAAGATGCGCCGCGTCGGGAACCGGGATGCCCGTAAGCCATGCGCCGGGCGCGAGCACGATCTTCAGCAGTCGCGCGACCGCTTGCGCGTCGAGAAACGTGCTCTGCCAGCCGGCGCGATACTCGAGCGCGATGCCGCGCACGTACAGCCCCGCGATGGCGCCGAGCGCCAGCATGGCTGCGCAAAGGTGCAGCACACGTGCAACGCGCCGCTGCCACAGCGGCATCGCGAGCGCCGGCCACTCCATCGCGAAGCGGCGGAACGCGGCGACGATCGGCCTCGGGGCCACGGACTTGCGAATGCGTGGCGTCATTTCGCCGAGCCAGGTCACGACCGTCTGTCGAACCGGTCCCGGCGGCGCACGGCCACGGCGCGGCATCATGACGGCGACGAGCAGTGCGACGTAGACGCCGACGTTCCAGGCGAGGAGCGCCAGTACCGGCGGCGCGAGCAGGTTGATCCGCTGCGTCGGCGAAACGTCGGCCCCGAGCGCCCCGATCAGGAAAGCGAGCGCCCCCGCGAGCGGCACGAGCCAGCTTCGCGCCGAGGGCAGCCGCGACAGAGCGCGAATGCGCGGATGGCGCTCGGCGAGCCGCTCGAGGACGAGGTCGGCGCGCCGTGCAATGAACGCGTCATCGCGTGCGCGTTCGCCAACCACTTCCGCGCTCGCGCGGGTCGCCCACGCGCGATCGGCGTCGCTCCAGATCTCGCGCGCGCCGTCCGCGGTCTCGATCGCGCGTACCAGCACCGCTTCACGCGCGCTGCGCTCGTCCATGGGTCGCCGTCATCATCGCCTGGGTCCCGATTATCGACCGTGCTGTACAGCGTGGCCCGGATACCGTATATTCATTCGGTATTCCCGCACCCGCCTTCGCCGCGCCACGCCGATGAGCCGCCACCCACCACCGTCGCCGCCGGTCAAGGGCCGCGGCGCGACGTTCAACCCCGAGAACCGTTTCCGGCACGATCGGCGCGAGGCTTGCGACGACGGCTGGACGCAGGCGTTCGACGAAGAGAACGACGCGTCGGCGCCGCGGAAGACGATCGTCACGATTCAGCGCGCGCGCTCGATCGTCTCGCACAACGATTCGCCGGACATCCCGTTCACGCAGTCGGTGAACCCGTACCAGGGCTGCGAGCACGGCTGCATCTACTGCTACGCGCGGCCGTCGCACGCGTACCTGGACTTGTCGCCCGGCATCGATTTCGAGACGAAGCTCTATGCGAAGCCCGACGCGGCCGACCTGCTGCGTGCCGAGCTTGCGAAGCCCGGTTACCGCTGCGACCCGATCGCGCTCGGCACGAATACGGATCCCTATCAGCCCATCGAGCGCGACTGGAAGATCACGCGCTCGGTTCTCGAAGTGCTGGCGGCGCACGAGCATCCGTTCACGATCGTCACCAAGTCGGCGCTCGTCGAACGCGACATCGACATCATCGCGCCGATGGCGGCCAGGCGGATGGCGCGCGTCTTCCTGTCGATCACGACGCTCGACCGCGAGCTCGCGCGACGCATGGAGCCGCGGGCGGCCGCGCCGCAGCGCAGGCTCCAGGCGCTTTCGACGCTATCCGCGGCCGGCATTCCGGTCGGCGTGATGGTGGCGCCGATCATCCCGCAGCTCAACGACCGCGACCTCGAGGCGATCCTGGAGGCGGCCGCCTCGAGCGGCGCGCAAAGCGCCGGCTGGGTGCTGCTGCGGCTGCCGCTCGAGGTCGCGCCGCTCTTTCGCGACTGGCTCGACGTGCACTATCCGCTTCGTGCCGGGCACGTCATGAGCCTCGTGCGGCAAATGCGCGGCGGCCGCGACTACGAGTCGACGTTCGGCACGCGGATGCGAGGAAAGGGCGAATTCGCCGACCTGATCGCGCGCCGCTTCGCGGTCGCGTGTCGGCGCCTGGGACTTAACCGCGGCCGACGCGAGCACGATGGGCTCGACACGTCGCGCTTTCGTCCGCCGAGCGGCGACGGTGCATCACGGCAGGGCGAGCTTTTCACCTGAGGAAAGGCCGCCGTTGCCGAACGGGACGGGCGGCATTTGACAAGCGACGCGCGCCGCGGGGCTGTGCGCGCGTCAGCATTACGCAGGTGTTCGTCGAGCTGTTCGGAAGCTGAGACGACCGCAATCCGCGGGGCGCACACCGGCGGCCCCGCGGACTGCTCAACGGCTAGTGGAACCGGTAGCTCACGCTCGCGTAGACGAAGCGGCCCCGCGGATCGTAGTACGACGGGTCGAACCCCGAGATGAACGAGGTGAGCTGATTCGACACCGGCGGATCGCGATCGAACAGGTTCTTCACGCCGAGCGCGAGCCGCCAGTCGCGAAAGCCCGTGTACGACCCCTGCAGATCCCACAGGCTCAGCGACCCGACCGTGCGCGGCGTTCCGTCGGCATCGATCGGGTTCTGATCGACGTACGACGTCTGGTACGTGTTCGCGAGCGTCGCCGACCACGGCTCGAGATCCCACGTGAGCGACGCGTAATGCTTCCACCGCGGGATGACGCCCGTCGTGGCCGTCTGGAACGCCGTTCCGACGATGCCACGGTACGAGCGGTCCGGGTTCTGCAAGTCGTACTTCAGATAGTACGTGCCCGAAATGTTGAAGGTGAGCCGTCCCCATGATTGCGCGGGAGTCCGGTAACGCCCTTCGATGTCGAGACCCTGCAAGCGGATTGCACCGAGGTTGATGAACGTCTGGTCGATCTGTGTGATGTGCCCGGGCAGACCGGGGAAATCCGGATCCGGCGGCGCACGCGTCACGAGATTGCCGAATTGTGCGGGGTCGGCCAGGATCGCGGCGGGTGAAATGCCGGGAACGATCGTCTCGCTCAGGTTGATCTTGAACCAGTCGACCGAGAACGATGCGCCGGGTATCGGTTCGAGCACGATGCCGATGCTCGTCTGCTCCGACTCCTCCGGTTTCAGCGCGGCATTGCCTCCCAGAACGACATTGAACTGCGCTCCGCAATCGACGCCGATCGCCTGCGTGACGGGGCAGCGGACTGGATCGTCCGTCTGTTGCGTCACCCCGCCGAACCTGGGCGCGAAGAGCTGGTAGAGGCTCGGCGCGAGGAAGCCCGTGCCGTAGGACCCGCGAAGCAAGACCGTCTTCGCCGGCTGCCAGCGCAGGCTGAACTTCGGATTCGTCGTCCCGCCGAAGTCGCTGTAATGGTCGTAGCGGATCGCGACGTCGCCCTCGAGCGTCTTGACGATCGGGACGTTGATCTCGGCAAACGTCGCCCACTGGTTGCGATCCTTTCCACCGGTCGACTTGAGCGCCCCCGGATAGCCGGTGATGTTGCCATTCTCGAGCGCGGGGTCGACGGTCTCCTCGAATTCCTCCTTGCGCGCTTCGACCCCCACCGCGACGGCAAGCGGGCCGGCGGGCAGGTCGTAGACCTCTCCCGACGCCTTGACCTGCCCGCCATAGTTCTTCGACGTGGCATGGAAGGCGTCGCCGACGAAGTTCGCCGAACGCTCGAGCGCGATGATGTCCTGCGTGTTCGGCCCGAAGAAGTTGACGACGCCGCTGTTCAGGATCGGCAGCAAGCGCGTGTAGTCCTGGAAGCCGCCGTTCACGTGCTCCTTCGTATCGCCCTGCGCATAGAACAGTGAACCATCCCAGTCGAATCCGTGCCACGTACCCTTCAGGCCGCCGACGATCTGCCAGTTCTCGTTCGTGTCGGTCGTATCCCGAAAGCCGTTGTCGACCGTCCGATACCAGATGTCGAGCGGCTCGCCGTCGATGCCGGCGTCTTGCGCGATATTGTGCGGATAGAAAGGACTCGACGGCAGCAGCGTGATCGCCGCCGGGATGTTGGTCTGCGGACCAAAGTTGATGAGGCTCGAGACCGGTGAGGGCTGGACGACGAGGCGCGTTTCGTCATGCGAATAGAGCCCGGACACGTACGCTTGAAGGTCGCCATTGATCCGGTAGTTCGCGCTGCCGAAGACGTTCCAGGTCTTCTCGTGCGGGATCATGTTGACGCCCGGGACCGCCGCAGTGTCGTAGCCGCAGTCGCCGAAGTCGGCGATGAAGAGACTTGGCG